>CAZGMU010000168.1:3417-4843 GCA_964526975.1 uncultured Planctomycetaceae bacterium | reverse complement strand
CAAGAGCTATACGATCTGGTCGAACGCGAAAACCGCAAGAAGATCATCCTCAATTTCGCCAATGTCGAGTTCCTTTCCAGCGCCGCGTTGGGCAAGCTGATCGGCTTCGACAAGCGCGTCAAGCAACATGGGGCCGAATTAATTCTGTCCAATATCCGCCCAGAAATCTATGAGGTCTTCGCCATTACGAAACTGACGAAGCTGTTTGTCATCAAGGATGATGAAGCCGATGCGCTAGCCGCCATTTAATGTTTGCCGTCCACGACGATTGCGGGATCAACCGTCGCCTTACAACTTTGATTGGTCCTGACTCGAAGGTTTGAGTATCGTTGCGGAGTATTTCAGGCATGTCGGAAGTTAGCTGGAGTTGGACCGCGCAGCGAGAGCTAAAAAGTCGATCGGGCGCTCACATTCCGCTCTTGGAGGAAATCCTTCAAGAACTCGAACGCCTTGGCTGGGACCGTAACAGCCGAGATTATTTCGGCGTTCAGATGGCACTCGAAGAATCCATGTCGAACGCCATCCGACACGGCAATAAGCTGGACGAATCGAAATGCGTACTGGTCGAGTGCAAGGCCAGCCCCAGCCGCTTTTGGTTGCGGGTAACCGACGAGGGCCCCGGCTTCAAAATCGAAGCCGTCCCAGATTGCACCTCCGACGAAAACCTCGAATGCTGCGGCGGCCGCGGCTTGGCCCTGATCGAGGCATACATGACGTTTGTGGAGTATAATGAATGTGGCAATTCGGTAACGATGGAGAAAACCCGAGTCATTTCCGCCGCTTCGTAATCATCCTGCCGCCCTTGCGATGAACGCCACTCCTCGCAAGAATAGTCTTTCCCGATCCCCTGTAGCTCAGTTGGTAGAGCGAGCGGCTGTTAACCGCTATGTCCTAGGTTCGAGTCCTAGCGGGGGAGCTTTGCTACCAGCTGTTTTCTTGAGGATTTTCAAAATCCTCGGGAAATTCCGTCTCTTTGTTCCCGTCCTGTCCACTCCTGTCTGAGCGTTCCCGGATTGGCTGCAGCACAACGCTGCATTTTTCCTGCCCGCGCTACAGTGGCAGGTCAAAGTAAGCGTCAATCGACGTAAGACGCTACCGTTCGGCAACACACTGCAGACTGTGCCTGCTGCCAAGATGCTGGAGCGATCTTCATCTGGAGGCGCGCTTCTGGTGCTCGGCGAATCGAATACCTTATTCATTTACTTGCGCCAGCATGTTCTCGTGCATTCGTCGATAGACCCGGCTCAACTGGTTTGAGTTCTCCCTGCAATTGAGCGAGCAATCCTCGATAACTAGCAATCAACGCCAAGAAATCTCGCTCAGCTCCATCGTAATTTACTGCAGGTTGCAACACCTCGATGGCTCGCTCGTGAAAAGTGATCGCCCTTGGGATGTCATTCGCTTCCGTAGCCAGTCCGGCTAGCCG
>CAZGMU010000168.1:0-3407 GCA_964526975.1 uncultured Planctomycetaceae bacterium | reverse complement strand
CAAATCTTTCGTCGTTTCTTGCTCGCCAACTGCAGTGCGTCGATTCGCTCAAAATCATTGCAGGCTTGTTCGAAACGCACAACAGCTTCCGATCGGCGGCCTTCCTGCTGTAGTTCTGTTCCGAGTCGATAAAGGACTTCAGGAAGGTTCCTAGACATCCGATCCAATGCGCATCCCAGATCGAGTGATTTCTGGGATGCTTCGCAATAGCGTTCCCAATTCAATCGAACAAGGTCCGCCCGGTCTTGCTCTTCGTAGAGCTTGGCCAGGTTTTCGTGGACCGACGCCGAAAGATTCCACACTCGCGGCGTTTCGGCGACTTCCCGGGGCAACTGGTGTAAAAAATGCCAGGCTGTCTCGAACATCGTCGCAGCGTCGCCGGCGCGCCTGTCATCGCGCATGCAGGCCGCTTGAAGTCGTGAAGCATCGACCCGCAACAGTAGATCGTCGGCCGTCACCGGTTCAACAGCCATTACTCGATCCAGCCATTGATTGGCTTCCGTGAAATAATGGATGGCTTTGGAGCGGCTCTCAGTGCGTCGATGGATGCACCCCAGGTAGAACACAGCGCGAATATAGAGACGCTTATACGGAATGCAATCAGAGTACGTATGCTGAATCTGGCCGGCTAGTACGTGCGCGAACTGAAAGTAACAGTAGGCTTCCCCTCCTTGGTCCAGCCGCATGAGATTCTTGCCGCGGTCGATGAGAAAGTTCACGTATTCGCAGGCAATGGCGCCCGTATCAGGATCCAATTCCAGCAGATAGTGCAATAGCGGCTGTGGATCATTGAGCTCCGCAAGTGGATGCTCCCGATGACCGTATCGTCGCAAATGCGCGCCATAGGAGAACAAATTGAGCACGAGCGCCCGTCGGTAGGATTCATTATCAGGATGCTGCTGAACTAAATCGCTCCAGAGTTTGATCGTGTTATCAAATCGGGTTCCCGCTTCTTCCTCTTGATTCGCCAATTCGGCCTCCCGCGCGCGAAACGATTCCATCGTCGCCTGATAGGAAAGAGATGGCCGAGATGGTGAAGGACGATTGAGCATTTGGCGATAGTGTGCAAGCAATGGTTCGCGATAGCCTTCTTGGAACGGGTCGGTGCTCTCGGCCCAAAGGCTCATTTCTTGCATCACCCATGCCATGTTGACGAGCCCTTGCTCGGCTTCCACCAGGTTTTGCTCGACGGCAGCGGCGTAGCGATGCGTGGTCCTCCATTGATGAGCGACGCCGTAAATGCCGGCAGTAATGCTCAGCAAGACCGCCGCGACAAGAACCGTAACAGGCTTGTGGCGTTGGCAACGACGCAACCATTTCGTTCCCCATCCCAACGGACGCGCCATTACCTCGTCGCCCGCTAAGAATCGTTGCAAATCGTCGGCAAGCCCAGCGGCAGATCGATATCGCTCTTCGGGACGCTTTTGCAGGCATTTGAAGCAAATTGTTTCCAGATCGCGCGATACTTCCGCACGGTGAGAACGAATGCCGGACGGCTCTGCCTCTTGGATTGCTCGCGCCAATTCCAGTTGGTTGGGGCTGTCGAAAGGCACACGGCCGGTCAGCAACTCATACAACACCACCCCCAGCGCGTACACGTCGGTAAAGACGCCTACGTCTGTGGTGCCACGAGTCGCAAGTTGCTCCGGTGCCATGTAACGCGGAGTGCCTAATTGAATATAGGCGCCCGTCTCATGCGTTACGTTGTTCAAGTGCTTTGCCAACCCGAAATCGGTCAAGCGCGGAAGGAATGGCAGGCCGCCGGTAGCGTCTGGGGTCGGTTCCAGTAAAACATTGGAGGGCTTGATGTCTCGATGCAAAATGCCGCGCTCATGAGCATGCTGCACCGCGCGGGCCAGATGCATGGCAATCCAAGCAGCCGTGTTGGGACAACATGGTTTATTCGACTCGGCCATCCAGCGTGCCAAGGTCGGGCCAGAACACAACATGCTGACGATGTAGCCGATGCCGTCGATGGCGCCTGCTTCATGCACCGGCAGTATGTTCGGGTGGCTAAGGGCCGCAGCGGCCCGGCCTTCTCTCAAAAAGCGCTCTCGAAGCTCGCCAGACGACCACGCCTCCACGCGCGGCAGTTTCAAGGCAATCTCCCGTCCCAAGACAGGGTCAAATGCCTGAAAAACAACCCCAAAGCCGCCTTCACCGAGCGTCTTCTGCAATACAAAGCGACCAAAAGTCGATGTCTTGGCGTCGCAATTATTCGAGCAGGCGGCTTCACCGCAGGCCTCTTCCCCGCTTTCAGCGGAAGGCCAGGCGGCGTCCAAGTCGTCTATGAACTGTTGCAACGAGCTAAGCTGAGGGTGATTGGACAGCGCACGATGAGAAACAGCACCGGCGCGTGGCCAAACGTTCGACTCCGCCCTGCCGGCGTGCTCCTCGGCACTTGAGTTATTAAGAGGTGGCGTCTGCTTCATTGTCGTACTTTTCCTTCAAAGCTTTGACCGCTCTCACGTATAGCATCCGCGCGGCATCGGCTGTCTTTTCCAACCGCGCGCCCATCTCAACGAAGGACATCCGCTGCGCATGTCGCAAGCCAATCGCTTCTTGATAATGAGAGGGCAGCTCTGCCAATGCGCTTTGGTACCGTTCCCAGGACGAATTCGTATCGGCAGAGGCCGACTGCTTAACGTCTGCCAGGTTTTGCAGGCTTGAATCGAACGCGACCTCGCGTGACACCGCGCGTTTGGCCGCCTTGCGATATCGCTTGCGGGTATCGGCCAGGTTGTTGCGCAGCAACGTTGCCAGCCACGTTTGCAGGCAGGAATGGGTCGATGAAGTAAACGCATGGAAGTCGCGGTACGCCTCGATAAGCGTGATCTGCGCCAGATCAGACGGATCTATTTTCCGCCGCAGCACCGGATCCGATCGTTGGCGGGCCGCCTGGCGAAGATAGTCGCGATAAGACTCTAAGAGGTGTGCAAGCGCCTCTCGCGATCCCGCTCGAGCTGCGTCCAGATAGCCTGGAACATCGCCCGGCGTCACCTTCAATGGCAGGTCGTCGCCTGTTGGTCTGTTCATGGTCGTCTATCGCTTTCGAGGACCGAATGGCCCGCGCGAGCCTCTCAATCGCGGCTCGCAACTGGTGACAAGTCAAACGGCGCGCGTGGTGATACGCGCCGGGCTCCGCGCTGGCGCCAGTTTGGGAAAATTCGAAAAGTGTTTGGTTTCTACGTTCGGTTTCCCCAACCATTGTCGCTAACCCCCATAGCTATCGTCTACAAGGAAGGACGCATCATCGTAGTCGCCGACAGTTTCTGTTTCGTACGATCCGGGGGGTGCCTGACGAAAGATGAAGGGCCGTAAAAAGCGTGTTGATCCGCCAAGCCATGAGCTTCCCGCGCTGCCGCTAAGGGAAGAACACTGGAGGGCAATTATAAACAAAATGGACC
>CAZGMU010000167.1:3144-9947 GCA_964526975.1 uncultured Planctomycetaceae bacterium | reverse complement strand
TCGCCGGTCAGGAAATAAAGCACTTGGAAATAGCCGCCGTGGTAGGAAACAGTCCCCACGGTCGGCTGTACGACGCCGCCGATGATGTCCGCCGCGCCTTGCATATAGCTCACCAGATACTCGCCCTGATACGTCCACGGCCCGTGGACACCCGCGACTTCGCCGTTGATGAATTGGACGGTTTCACCGGCAAGCTGGCCGGTATTGGCAGGCACCGGCCAATCTGCACTCAAGCCCGAACGGATTGCGTCGCGCGTGCGATAGGTGATCTGCCCCTCGACCGTCGATGCCGCCAGAACAGAACCGCCGAAGTGCAAAAGCTCCGCGCCGTCACACTCGTACCAGGCAAGACGGGTTAGACGCCCGACGGTCAGGTAATCACCGTCGTTAGCGTTGAAGCTGAGCACGTTGTCCGTCGGTTTATAGAGCCCGACGTGCCATAAGCCCATATCCTCTTCGCCCCAATTATCGAACGCTGAGATGCCTGGAAGAAAACCATTGTAAGCGCCGCCGTAGAACGAGTCTTGATTGTACGACCGCTCCATGAACGGCAGAAACCGACTGCTCACCAGGTGCTCGAAGCCGATCGGCGGCTTCTGGTTTCCGATGCGAACATTGTTCACCCACGGCACTTCGCGGAGAGTCACCCACATATTCGTCGGGCTGGTTACCGTATGCGTTCGATTGTTCGAATCGAACGAGTTGACAAAGTCATACTCCATCGCCCAATCGATCGTGTTGTACATCGTGCCGTCAAGGCGAATGCGAGCGCGACGGAAATCGAGACCATCCTCGTACGGATAGTCGATATTGTCCTGCACATTCTGATCGGCGTTATACCAGCCCGAGTCGAACTGCGCTCGGCCGCCGATGTGAATGCGAAACTCTTTATTTTCCGAAGCGACCTCCAGGCCATGCTTCCACGAGGCAGACAGTGCAATGCTGTCCGGCTTCTTTTCGCACGGCTCGCAATCGAACGCCAGCTCGGATTCTAGCTCGTTCAAGCGTGGCTCGACGACCGATTCAGTCGGGCGCTCGCTCAGTTCGTCCCCTGCGTTGAGGTAGGGACCAGCCTCGTCCGCCGTCGGTTTGGAAATCGCCTTTCGTAGCAACTGGTTTTCGAGCTCCAGTGCGTCGATTCGCTTGCGAAGTTCAGCGAGTTGCTCGTCGATATCTGCCGATGAAGCAGAGCACGCAGCCCCAAAACCCGTCAACAGAAACGCAATTGCGAATGCGAGAAATTTCATACGCAAGAGAGAAGACGAGTTGGCAGGCACCCGGAGCCAATGGCAGTCGAACACGCGGCCCAATAGCCGGACCGCCACGCGGTCCGGATGCACCCGCCCACGATTCAAAAGCCACTAACCACTAGCACTGCAAGAGTACCGGTTATTCCTAACGTATCGGGCCTGCCGGCAACGCCGTCTAAACCGGAAATCTCGACCCAACTACTTACCCCCACCCTGATAGCAACGGCCCGGTCGACTCTGCTGCTTGCGCCAGGTATACGAAGCGGCAAGACGCTAGCAAACCCAGAATGGGAAAACGACGCCCAGTAAGAACCTTACATACACCGGTGAACGGTAGACTTCAGCGCCGACAAACGTTAGAGACTCTTGATTGTCAGATCGAACTCGCTGACATAAAGCTCCTCGATCGTTAGTTCAGGCAGCGCGCGTCGCAACCGCAAGAGCACGCGACGACGAAAAGCCGTGAGGTCTGGCTCTTGGAAAAGAGCCAAAGGAGCCAGCCGTGTAGCCAGGATGATCTGGTCTCGCAGCTTTTCCTGATGCTCCTCGACTAGTTTTTTTATTTCCCGATAATTTTCGCTCTTCACGCTTGCGAAAAGCGAGAAACGCACCGTGCTCTTTTGAGCGTCCACCTGATAATAAGAGCGAATCCGATACTCACCTAGCAAAATGCACGAATCGCCTTGCCGGCTTCTTCCTCGGCAGCCGCTTCCTCCGTGGGCGCCTCGGCCTCATGGCCGTGGGAGCCACTCGCCGTGCGGACCATCAGCACGGCTGCAATCGCGATGACTCCAGGCACACAAAATAGCAATCGCCGTGAATACATATCGGTCGGCTTAAAAACAGGTTTACAATGGCTGGCTAACAACGGAAATGAATACCAGTTGCCGCAAAGGTTTTTCACCAAATTTTGCGGCCAATACATCAGTCAAACGCGCTTTTAAGGTCGCGAATTCCGGCTCTTGCAATTCGTCGAGCGTGGCGCTGCGACACACATTAATCACCTGGTCTCGAATCTGACCCTCATACCGTTTCCAAGCGTCTTCGATATGCGGCTTTTCCTGGGGAGGAACCAGGGCATACAGTGTGAAATCAAACTGCAGCCGATTGTGTCGGATCAGCTTCGTCTGGTTGCGGTCGTCGACGATCGAGATGGGAATCTGGTACTCGCCCAGCGAAAATTCCGTTAGCTCTTCCATCGCGGGAAGAACGTCGATGCCATCGAGCTGGAACGGCGTGTTGGCTTGGCAGCCGGTTTCCGCGCAGCAGGCCACGCCCACCAACAGCAGCAACACAACCCGCCATTTTTGCCCCGCCATCTGCTCTCCTCCCCACAAGTCTATGTCAAAACGAGAGCCCGAATTACGTCCTATACTTTCGTTGAAATTAGCAGCGCATAGGCGGCAGGTCGGGTTATGACGGTTATGCCACCCAATCAGCCGCAGGGCGTTAGCCCGCCGGTTTAGAAGGTGTTTTGAAATTCCCCTTCCTTGTAGGGAGGGGCTAGGGGGAGGGTTTGAGAAGCCGCAACATTCTCGCCTTCTCACAGAAGGCATGACGCATTCTAAAACACGTTCTTAGAAACGCTTTGCACAAAAGTACGCACAAACGCGCCATCAATGCCGAACACCGTGCAGTCAAAACTCGTCTCGAAAGCATCTCGCCGGATTCTCATCTTCGCGATCGCGTTCGTGTTTTGCGCCGGCTGTTATAACGGCAAAGAAATGGTCAAGCAGGCCCAATCCGTCGCCCTGAAGACGCGGCTGGCCGAAGTGGATTTGGGCGAGTTTCAAACCACACTGCCGCGCGACCCCGTGACGAATCGCTTTACCTCGGTCGATTTCCACATTTTCGGAACAGTGCCCCGCTACCGCCTGGCGGCCGTAAAGAAGCAGCTCAAGTCAGATGAATATCGTGTGCGACACGAAACACTAGCCGCCGTTCGCATGAGCACCCGCGAAGAGTTGGCCGAACCCACCTTCGCGCAACTCCGCGCACGCATCGAGAAAGTCGTCAACAGCGTACTCGAAGACGAACCAATCAAAGAAATTGGCTTCTATCAGCTCGTATTGCGCTCGCCATAGCAAAAGAAGAGGGGGAGGCTGGGAGATGGGGAGAGAGGGAGGTGTATGCTACGAACCTCCCTCTCTCCCCTCCTCCCCCTCTCCCATTCTCGCTTCAATCCCAACCAGCGCCGCCTCCCCCTGCGACCGCCGTCGCAACTGCCCACACGCCGCATCAATCGCGTCCCCCTTGCGATGGCGGAAGTGAACGCTCACGCCGCCACGCTCAAGAATCTCACGAAAGTTGCGCTGTGCATTCTGACTAGGAGTTTTATAAGGCAGGCCCGCCACAGGATTGTACGGAATGACGTTCAGAATCGCTGTCCGCCCGGCGAGTAACTGAACCAGCTCGTTCGCTTCGCGTGGGCTATCGTTGAGGCCTCCCAAAAGAACGTACTCAAACGTCAACTGCCGACCAGAAAGATCGAAATAATGATCCGCCTCGGCCAGCACATCGGCAATACGAATCTTGTCCGCCACCGGCACGATCTTCTGCCGCAACTCGTCGTTCGGCGCATGCAACGAAACGGCCAGCCGATAACGCGGCGTCGTATCGGCCAACCGGCGCATCGCCTTGGTCAACCCAACCGTCGAAATCGTGATCCGCCGCCCGCTAATCCCCAGCCCATCTTCCCGACTGGCCTCTTCCAGCGCCGGCAAGAGCGCGTCCAGGTTCGCCAACGGCTCCCCCATCCCCATCACCACGATGTGACTCAGCCGCTCATCTTCGCCGAGCAACAACTGCAAGAGCAACATCTGCTCGACGATTTCGCCCGTGGTCAGATTGCGCGTCAGCCCATCCAGGCCACTCGCACAAAATACGCAGCCCATGCCGCAACCCACCTGCGTACTGATGCAAATCGTGCGACGCACCTCGTCTCGCAACAACACACACTCAATCTGCCCCCCATCGGCCAGCGTCAGCAGCAGCTTTTCGGTTCCGTCCTCCGCCTGCGTATGTCGCGCGATCGTCGTGCTCCACAGCGTAAAATCGCGAGCCAATTCCTCGCGCAACGTTTGCGACAAATTCGTCATCTCGCCGAAGCTCTGCGCCCGCTGCTGAAACAACCACTGCCGCACCTGCCCGACGCGATACTTCCCCTGCCCGCGCGTGCTGAACCACGGCATCAGCAAATCATCAATAGCGTTCAACAGGTGAGACAATGCTGATCCGTTTGGATTTCTTAACCACAGAAAACACAAAAAAAATTTATCCGCAGATAAACGCTGATAAACCAGATAGTATGAGGGTGTCCGGGAATTCGAGCTTCGGGGTGCCACCCTACGCCGTTAACCCTTTTTTAAAGAGACTCACGCAGAGGCGCTAAGGCGCAGAGTAAGGAATTCAACCACAAAGGCCACGAAGATCACGAAGAGGAAAGAGAATGAGCAAGTCTTTTTTGCAACCACTTCCAGAATTCTTCGTGTCCTTCGTGCCTTAGTGGTTCCATTCATTCTTGTCTTTGCGCCTTAGCGCCTTTGCGTGAGATTATCCATCGTACGAGCCAACCGTGGAACCATGGTTTCCACGAATGGTTTGATTCGGAAAAGGGTTAACGGCGTAGGATGGCACGCCCTGAGTCTTCAGAGGGCGTGGGCGTACCATTCGGCAAACCACGCCCTTCCCAAAGCGTCAGGGCGTGCCACCCGGAATTTCCGGACGCACTCAGAATATATTCTATCTGCGTTTATCTGTGTTCATCTGCGGTTTCTAACTGCCTTTTCTCCGTGCCCTCTGTAGCGAATTCAATCCGAATTCGAAAGCAACGCCGGCAGCCACGACCACAGATAGTACGCTCGCGGAGTCGCCGCTTCCAGCACCGCCGACAGATCAGACAACCCACGAGTCTGCCCGCGCGACTCCGCCCCGAGCACCGAACCCAAGAACGACGGCTGCTTCTCGTATTTTACACAACGGACAGATTCGACGTTTTCTCCCGCCAGTTCCGTCGCCCTGGCGATAGCGGCATCAATAAACCCGATCTGATCGACCAACCCCTTCGCGAGCGCCTGCTTGGCGGTGAAGATCTGCCCCGTGGTCACCGCCTCCAGGTCGGCCGGTTTATCCTTGAACTTCGGTCGTCCGCTCGTGACGATCGCTTTGAAATCCTGGAAGCTGTCGTCGACCAACGATTGCAAAACCTTCTTTTCTTCCGGCGTCATCTTGTGAGTCGGCGATCCCATCTCCTTAAGCGGCCCGCTCGCAATCGAATCTTCGGCAATACCCAGCTTCGCCAGCCCACCGGAAACATCGAAGTGTGGAATGATCACGCCGATCGAGCCCGTCCACGTAGTCGGTTCGGCAAAAATCGTATTCGGCTGATCCCCCACTGCCATCGAGATATAGTAGCCACCACTCGCGCAAACGCTCCCCATGCTTACGACGATCGGCAGCTTCCGCTTTTCGGCCAAGTCGCGCAGGTGATGATAAATGTAATCGCTACCAGTCACCGTACCACCCGGCGAATTGACTCGCAGCACAACGCCGACCACGTCAGTATCTTTCTGCACTCGCTCGATCTGCTTCGCCGCGAAACTCTCTTCCCCCGCGTAGATCGCCCCGCTTACATCAATAATCGCGATCTTCTTCGTGGCGAATTGGGCAAGCGAATGATACTTCTCCTGCGGCATATCCGCCGGCGTAAAGTAACTCTGGTATTTGCTGTACAGGCTGAAAATCACCATCACGGCCACAGCCAACGCAGCCAAAAGCCACTTCCCGAACCGCCCGAAAATGCTCGAGCTCTGTTGAATAACAATCTGCGGCGACGGGGCAGCGGGATGGACTTCATCAGCGATCATATCACTATATTCCTTGATCTATTAGAGGCTTGCATTGGTGGTATAAAACAACTGCCCACGCGAGCCGGGGCGTCCTCGCCCCCGTCCAGTCGTTCATTATCAATGCAAGTATCAATAATGCTAGCAACGCTCAGGCCGGTTTCTGTCGTCATTCTATGGCAGTCCGGCGCCAGGACAAACCACGACTAAAGGAAAGAGTGGGAGAGGAGACGGGAAGAGGAGGAATACTCGAAGCAGCACCACGTGTTACTGCAAACCTCCCCCTCTCCCCTTCTCCCAACCCTCCCCCTCTGACTTTCAGCGGTTGCCACAATCGCCCCCCTCCCGCTAAAGTGGACGCATTCAACAAGAAGGAGCTTCCGCGTGTTTGTCGCCGCATCACTTGACTGCTTTCCCGATCTCTCGCCCCAGGAAGGGCTGGAGCTGCTAGCTGACCTGGAATACAGCGCCGTCGAAATCCCGATCCACGAATCGGGCCGCGGCCTGAAACCTTCCGACGTCCATGCCGATCTCGAGCGGGCCGCCCGCTTCTGCCGAGATACCCACCGACTCGACATCGCCGCCCTCAACATCGACCTGGCCCCCGGCCCAGACTACTACCCCCACTTCGCCTCGATCTGCAAACTGGCCAAGGCGATCAAAGTCGTCACGCTCGTCATCCCCTGCTCCGAGTTGGGCACGCCCTTCA
>CAZGMU010000167.1:1423-3134 GCA_964526975.1 uncultured Planctomycetaceae bacterium | reverse complement strand
CTTCAACGAAGAGATCGAGCGCCTCCGCAAGCTCGTCGAAATCGCCTCGCTCGAAGGCGCCGTCGTCGGCCTCAAAACCCAAATCGGCCGCATGTCCCAAGACCCAGACACCGCCGTCGTCCTCTGTGACAACGTCAAAGGCCTACGCCTCACGCTCGACCCCAGCCACTACATCACCGGCCCCTGGCAAGGCGGCAACATCGACAAAGTGATGAAGTACGTCCAGCACGTCCACCTCCGCGACTCGACCAAGCAAAAGCTCCACGTCCGCGTCGGCCAGGGCGAAGTCGACTACGGCAAACTCATCTCGCAACTAGACAAAGTTGGCTACGACCGCGCCCTCTCCGTCCACATGCCCCCCATCGAAGGCTTCGACCACCGCGCCGAAATGCGCAAAATGCGACTCCTCCTCGACAGCCTGCTTTAAGGCCTTACTCCTTCTCTGCGGATGATCATATAGCCGACCCATCTTGGGTCGGTGGCTCGCTGTCGAATCATCGCGATCGGATCCAGAGTCCAAAACCAGCTTCCCACGCCATCACATCCCCCGTAGATTGATGTCGTGAAATCCCCACTCGCCATCTCCCTCGACCTCGGCGGCACCAAGCTGGTCGCCGCGCTCTTCACCCCCGACGGCCAGTGCCTCGAAAAACGCCGCACACCACTCCAAGGCCGATCCGGAACCGCCGTCGGCCAACTCATTGCTGACCAGATCAACCGACTACAGAAAGCCGCAACAGAACGAGGCGACAACATCGCCGCCGTCGGCATCTGCGTGCCCGGAATCGTGAACTCGAAGTCCGGCCGAGTCTGGGCTCCCAACATCCCCGGCTGGGACGACTACCCGCTCCGCTCCGAAATTCGCGCCACTCTTTCCGATTCAAAAATAAAAGTCGTCATCGAAAACGATCGCGCCGCCTCGATCTACGGAGAAGCCTGGAAAGGTGCCGCCCGCGGCTGCCGCAACGCCATTCTTCTCGCCGTCGGCACCGGCATCGGCGCAGGCATTCTCGTCGACGGCCGGGTCCTGAACGGCGCTCACGGCATCGCCGGCGCTACTGGCTGGCTCGCCCTCGATCGCCCATTCGATTCGAAGTACATCGACTGCGGCTGCTTCGAATACCATGCCTCCGGCACCGGCCTCGCCAAGGTAGCCAGCGACCTCCTCTCCCGCGAAAAAATCTACCGCGGCACCCTGCGCAAAGAATCCCCCCTCACCGCCCACGACGTCTTCGCCGCCTACGAACTGGGCGATCGCATCGCCAAAATCGTTGTCGACCAAGCCATCGAGCTCTGGGGCATGGCCAGCGCCAATCTGATCAGCCTGTTCAATCCTGAAAAACTCATCTTCGGCGGCGGCCTATTCGGCCCCGCAACGAAGTTCCTGGACTCCATCGCCGCCGAAGCCAAACGCTGGGCCCAGCCCATCGCCTTCGAACAAGTCACGTTCAAAGCCTCTCGACTCGGCACCAACTCCGCCCTGTACGGCACCGCCTACTCCGCCCTCCGTGCCGCCCGCTTACAAACCCGTAGCTGAACCACCAGGGTACAACTTAAAACAAACTTCGTAAGGGTGGCTGGGGTCGAGGCGCAGCCGAGCCCCCAGCGATTGCGTGCCTGGGGACTCACTGACGCTCGACCCCAGCCACCCCGTCACGACATAATCCGATAGCGATTCAACACTGCGAACAAACGACGACGATGTACCACA
>CAZGMU010000167.1:0-1413 GCA_964526975.1 uncultured Planctomycetaceae bacterium | reverse complement strand
TCGCAAAAACCAAGTCTTCGCCGCCGCCTGCCTCGGAATGCTCCTCTTCGGCATCGTCTTCCTCTCCCTCGGCTCGGTGAACAACATGCTGGCCGAGCGCTTCAAACTCGACGATCAGTCCATCGGCACACTCACCGCCCTCCTCCCCTTCGGCATCCTCGCCGGTTCGCTCCTCTTCGGCTCGATCGTCGATCGCTTCGGCTATCGCTGGCTGCTCGTGATCGCGTCGCTCATTGTCGGTGCCGCGCTCGAAGTCATCGCCGCCACCAACAGTAAGCACCTGGTTCAATTCTTCGTCTTCTTCATCGGTTTTGGCGGCGGCATGCTCAACGGCGCCACCAACGCCCTCGCCGCCGATGTCAGCGAAGGAGAACGGGGAGCCAAGCTCAGCCTCCTCGGTGTCTTCTTCGGCATAGGCGCGCTCACGATCCCCAGTACCCTCGCCGCGCTCTCACACAGCTTCCCGACCAGCACAATCGTCGCCGCGATCGGCGCGCTCGTTCTCATCCCGACCGTCTACTCGCTGCTCATCGAGTTCCCGCCGCCGAAAATGCAATCCGCCCTGCTCACCCCCTTCGTCGGCTTCGCGCTTCTCCGCGACCCGTTCTTCCTGTTCGCTTGCCTCGCCATGGCCATCCAAAGCGGCATGGAGGGAATGTCGAACGACTGGATGACCCGCTATTTCCTCAAAAGCGCCGAGCAACTCAACGCCGTGCGCAGCGAACGAGAAATTCAACTGAGCCTCGTCGCTCTCACGATCGGAATGGTGGTCACCCGCCTCGTCCTCTCCTGGCTCCTCAAACACATCAGCTCGAAAATCGTCCTGGCCGCCAGCCTCGCGACCGCCGCCTGCGGTGCCCTCGTCCTCGTCGCCACTTCGGACTACAACCTCTCGCTCCTCGGCCCGCTGCTAATCGGCTGCGGCCTCGCCGCCATCTTCCCCGTCGTCCTCGGCTACGTCGGCGACCGCTACCCCAACCTCTCCGGCACCGCCTTCAGCACCATCTTCGTCATCGCCCTGACGGGAAACATGGCAATCAACAAAACCTTCGGCGCGATCGCCCAAAAACACGGCGTCGTGCAGTATCCCCTTATGATGCTCGGTCTGTTAGCATGTTCCGCAGTCCTTTTATCCTTTGTCGTTAAACGCCTCGCCACCGCTACCCGTAGGACGGACAATCCTGTCCGTCTTTGAATAATCGACGGACAAGATTGTCCGTCCTACGATCAAACGCTCTCACACCATTCCCCAGAAGCACATCATGAAATCAGTAGCATCTCAATGGTTGGACAACGCTCGCGCCGTCATGGACCGCATCGAGCAAACCCAAACCGAAAACATCCGCCGCGCCGCCGAGGTCATGGCCGACTCGATCGAAGCCGGCCGTTGGGTTCACGTCTTCGGCTGCGGCC
>CAZGMU010000166.1:6303-9951 GCA_964526975.1 uncultured Planctomycetaceae bacterium | reverse complement strand
CGCGCCGAAGAACTAGAAAAAACCTAATAAAACCGCTCGCGGCTTAGCGCACCCCGAGAAACGCTCCACCTAAACCATCCACCCATCGTAACTTACGGCAGAAATATCGCATTTCACCCGCTCGTCAGCGTGACATTGCCCGATTGCCCCGGTCACGACTACGATATTAGGCTGGCCAGCAGAATCGGGTGGTTCCGATTTGTCTGGCGTGCCTGGACGCCTTCAGCGATCCAGCCAGCCTTGAGAACCACCGACTTTCTCCGGTGTCCACCACTCACCCCCAAACAACGAGAAGCAATTCTAAAGAACAAAAAGTAGTGGCTCACTGCTGTCCTCTGGCGCCGTCCGCTCGTTCTCGTTGTTAAGTTCTCCACCCGCCTCCGGGCAGCTCGTATGGCATTTCGACCAGGTCGCGATGAATTGAAAGCCCGGCTCCGCGCCGCTAGCCCCGCGATCCTACCGTCGCTCCTGGCCTGCGACTTTGCCCACCTGGAGCAAGAGGTCAGCGCCGTCGAGGCGGCCGGCGCGCCGGCACTCCACCTCGATGTGATGGACGGCCACTTCGTGCCGAACCTCAGCATCGGGGTGCCAATCGTGCAAGCGGTGCGGCGGATCACCGACCTGCCGCTGGACGTCCACCTGATGATCACCAACCCGGCCGACTATGTGGAAGCGTTCCGCAAGGCGGGAGCCGACTCGATCACCATCCACGTCGAAGTGGCGAAAGACCCGCGACCAATTCTGGATAATATCCGCTCGCTCGGCGCCCTGGCCGGCTTGGCCCTCAATCCGCCAACGCCCCTCTCGGCAATCGAAAGCAGCTTGCCACACTGCGACCTGGTGCTCGTGATGAGCGTCATGCCAGGCTTCGGCGGGCAGGAATTCGAAGACGTGGCCATCGAGAAGTTGCACGAGCTAAGCGTGCGCAAGGATTGCGACGCGCTCCTGGAGGTGGACGGCGGCGTAAACGCAAAGACAGCCCGCGCCTGTGGCGAGGCGGGAGCGGAACTGTTTGTCGCGGGGACGGCGATTTTCGCCGAGGGAGACTATCCGGCCGCCATCGAGCGGCTCTACTCGGCCGCGGTTGGCAAAAAACAGGTTCAATAAGCAGGCAGGAAACAACTGGGTGTAATTGTCGTATGGTTCAGGTTCTTGTGATTCGCCCCGGCACGACGGAGTACGATCAACAGAGACGCGTTCAAGGAACGCTCGATATTCCATTGTGTGAAGACGGCCGGCAACAAGTGGAAACATTGGTCGAAGCGCTGCGCGATCAACCGATCTCCGCGATCTACGCCAGCCCTTGCCAATCGGCCGATCAAACCGCCGAGGCACTGGCCCAGGCGTTCGATCTCAAAGTAAAAACGATCGACAAGCTGCAAAACCTCGACCAGGGATTGTGGCAGGGAATGCTCGTCGCCGACGTAAAGTCGAAGCAGCCCAAGGTCTACCGCCAGTTTCAAGAGCAACCCGAGACGGTCTGCCCGCCCCAGGGCGAAACGCTCTGCTCGGCAAAGCAACGTGTTTCGCAAGCCCTGGCCAAACTCTTGAAAAAACACAAAGCCGATCGAGTAGTGGCGATCGTCGTCCCCGAGCCGCTTGCCAGCGTCGCGCGCCACATACTGGGACAAGAGGAGTGGGGCGACCTCTGGCAATCCGCCACCGAAAAAGCCCCATGGCAACTAATCGACGTCCCCGAAACCGCCGCAGCCAAGTAAGCCTAAACACCAGGCCAAACCCATCGCTTGCGGTTTAGCTCGCCCTTTTTTGCCCCCACACCCCCGCGAACCACTGTACCTCTGCTGAGATAGAGTTCAATTTCGGGCCATGTTATGATCAATGGCGTTATGGCCACCAGCGAATCCGACACACCGGGCAAAACAAAAATGGCGCGAGAGAAACGCGGTGTTCCGGGCGGATTGTGGCTGCGCTGCGACGATTGCGGCGAAACGATCTTCCGCAAGGAAGCCGAAGGGCTGATGAACGTCTGCCCGCAGTGCGGGTACCACATGTACCTCAGCGCCCCGCTTCGCGTCCGCTGGATGCTCGACGAAGGCACCTTCGAGGAATGGGATAGCTCCCTCTCTCCCACCGACCCTCTCGGTTTTCGTGATAAGAAGGCCTACGCCGAGCGGATCAAAAGCGAGCAGGCTCGCACGGGCATGCGCGATGCGGCCCTCACCGGAACCGGTATGATTCGCGCCCGTCGCGTGGCGTTTGGCGTGACCGACTCGGCTTTCATCATGGGCAGCATGGGCTCGGTCGTCGGCGAGCGGCTGACGCGCCTCGTCGAGCGGGCCACTAGCGACAATTTGCCCCTGATCATCATCAGCGGCTCCGGCGGCGGCGCCCGCATGCACGAGGGCATTCTCTCCCTCATGCAAATGGCCAAAGTCAGCGCGGCACTCGCCCGCTACGGCGAGTCCGGCGGATTGTTCATCTCCGTCCTCACCAATCCCACGATGGGCGGCGTCGCCGCCAGCTTCGCCTCCTTGGGTGACCTCGTCTTCGCCGAGCCCAAAGCCCTGATCGGCTTCGCTGGCCCTCGCACCATCAAGGCCACTCTTCGCATGGAACTGCCCGAGGGCTTCCAAACTAGCGAGTTCTTGCTCGAGCACGGCTACATCGACCGCATCGTCCGCCGCGCCGATCTCAAAAGCGAAATCGCCCGCGCCATCGACTATTGCGGCAAGTAGTCCAGCCACCACGCTCTACGTATATTGGACCCCAGAGCCACGCCCAAACCACATGCACGCCAAACGCCTGCACATCCCGAAAAATCCAACCACATTTAGCGGCGGCGTTCACGCCGCGCGCCACCCACCAACAAACACCACCTCGTCTCGACACTCCACCACGGACCGCGAACCAAATACACCAATTGCGCAATGGGGCTCGGAAAACTCTTCAAATCGTTCATGGATAGCGGCAAGGTCGACATAGCCAGCCGCTACGAAATCTTGCGCGAAGCCGTCTCCGGAACCATGTCGAACTTCAACATGGCCCGCGACCGCAAGACTGGCCAGATCGTTGGTCTCAAGGTCCTCGACAAAGCCAAGACCGACGCCCTCGAAGCCCGCTTCAAGGGATTGAAAAAACCAACCGAGGGCGAGATCGCCTCCTCGTTCAAACATCCCCGCATCGTTGAGACGCTCTACCACGGCATGACGACCAACGACGAGCAATTCGTCGTCATGGAGTTTCTCGATGGCCCCGGCCTCAACTCGCTCCTCATCAGCCGCAGCAAACTCCTCGACGGCAATCGCCTCGCACTCGCCCGTCCACGAAGCCGGCTACATCCACCGCGATATTTGCCCGCGCAACTTCGTCTGCTCGAAGGATGCCACGTCGCTCAAGCTCATCGACTTCGGCCTCACGCTGCCGGCCCAGAAAGAATTCATGCTCCCCGGCAACCGTACCGGCACCCCCAACTACATGGCCCCTGAAGTCGTCCGCCGCAAGCCGACCGATCAACGGCTCGACATCTTCGCCTACGGCGTTTCGATGTACGAGCTGTTTGCGTTCGAGCTCCCCTGGCAACGGGGCGACACCGGGCAGGCCGCGATGTCACACGGCCAAAGCGCTCCGCCCCCCCTAAAAAAATACTACCCCAAGAGCAATCCCACGCTGGAAGCCGCGATTCATAAG
>CAZGMU010000166.1:621-6293 GCA_964526975.1 uncultured Planctomycetaceae bacterium | reverse complement strand
ATGGAATCAGATCCCGAAAATCGCTTCCAGTCCGTCGCCCAATTCTTAAAGGCAATCGCCCGCTTAAAACACGAAGACACCTAAGAACCTCGCCTCCCGCCCTCCCTTAGCGTCGGCCGCCAGGCCGAATTCTCCCTGCCCATACCCCACCACGGTTTCCCCCACCTTCTCAAAGCCCCCAAACCAACGTCCCTCGCTCACAAATAGCAGCCCACCAGCCCTCGATCGCCCTCACAACCCTCACAAATTACAGCCCAGGCTCCCCAACAGCCGATTATTAAATGACATTTCAATTGTTGACTTTGTTTACCAACTTACATATGATTGGCTCCCATGTCCGCTACCCTTACCCAATTGGATCACATACTGGAGCCCAAGTCGCTACGCACAGCGACCCACTCCAGTAACTTGAAGCTGGCCATGTTAGATACCGTTGAAACCTCCCCAAGCCGTACCCAGGGCCTTCCACAGCGTGAAGCGGGCTTCCAACGCCTCACCCCAACCCCCGAATTGCTCGCAGAACTCGCCACGGCGAGCGAGCGGCTGGAGCAGGCCTCGCCCGAGGAAATCATCGCCTGGGGTGTCGAGCATTACGCCTCCTACCTGACGATGGCCACGGCGTTTGGCCCCGAAGGCTGTGTCATTTTGGCGATGCTCGCCAAGATCGCGCCGGAAACGTACGTCTTCAACCTCGACACAGGCTACCAGTTTCAAGAAACGCTCGACCTTCGTGATCGCATCGCCGAGAAGTACGGCATCGAGGTCGATCTGCTCACTCCCGAGCTCTCTGTCGTCGAATACGAAGCGCTGCATGGCGGGCCGCTGTATCGCACGAACCCCAACCAATGCTGCGCCGATCGAAAGATCAAAACATTGCAGCGTGCCTCCGAAGTAATGCACGCCTGGATGAGCGGCATTCGCCGCGACCAGAGCGACGACCGGGCACAAGCCAAGATCGTCGGCTGGGACAAAAAATTTGGCCTGGTCAAAATCAGCCCCCTTGCCAACTGGACGAAGAAGGATGTCTGGAAGCGGATCATGGATGAGTCCATTCCCTACAATCCGCTTCACGATCAAGGCTATCCCAGCATCGGCTGTTGGCCCTGCACGCGCGCCGTCGCCGCCGGCGAAACCGACGAACGAGCCGGTCGCTGGAGCGGCATGAAAAAAACCGAATGCGGCCTCCATTCAATCAACGAACAAGACGGCAGCGGCATTTAAAAAAGGTTGAATGTTGAGAGTTGAGCGTTGAGAACTGCAATCAGTTTTCTTCACTCAACACTCAACTCTGAACCCTCGACCTCCTCATGAATCTCTCCGCCAAAACCGAATACGCGTGTCTGGCAATGCTGCAACTAGCGGCCGACTACGCCTCGGGCGAGCCGCAGCAGATCCGGCGGATCGCCGAGGTGCATGGCATTCCCTCGCGCTTTCTCGTGCAGATTCTTCTGCAACTCAAGGGAGCCTCGCTGGTGCTCAGCACACGCGGCGCGGCGGGCGGCTACCGCCTTGCACGACCGCCTGCCGAGATCACACTGGCCGAGGTGATCGAAGTAATGGAAGGGGACAAACGCCCCACCTCGAGCGCCGGCAAAAAAACACCCCTCGTCGGCTCGCTGCTCAATTTCTGCCGCGAGCTGGACGACATCCAACGTGACCGGCTCCTCGACATCACGCTCATGGACCTCGTCGAGCAAGCCGGCCAACGCGAGCCCATGTGGTATATCTAAAAACCACCAAAGCAACCGCGCGACCAATCGCGAGCGGCGGGGTTTATCCCCGCTGCCTTCTTGTCTTCCACCCCATATTAGAGCAAATTACTTTTTTACGTGCTCATCGCATAAATAGCCGGACCGCCACGCGGTCCGGGCTCCGGCAAGCACAGCTCACCGGCTAATTGAATACGCATTGAAGTACCCCGCTCTAAATCCCGCCAGGGTAAACCCAGCCGTTCGATCGCTCTCGATTGCTTCGAGGTGCGACATTTGGGTCGCTCCGGTGGTTCCTAATTTGCGGGCGGCGGAATCTCGAACTTAGAAATCGTTGTTGACTTCTAGGCACCAAATTAGACTTATAATTACGAAGATATTTACGAAGAATCTACCACGGAGACGCGGAGCGCGAAGGAACCACGACACGGAGGCTCGGCAACCAGGGTTGACGAATGCGCAGCGTAGTTGCGCCTTCTCGCCTCGCTTGCTCTTCGGCTCCCTGGTCAACCTTCGTATTCGACGGCTATTCGTGGTTATTTTTTTGCCTCACCGTCAGCATCCACTGACCGCCGGAATGCAGCGTGGCTGAACGAGAAGTTGTCATCACCGGCCTGGGAATCGTCTCGCCAATCGGCGTCAGGCGCGAGGCGGTGTGGAACGCGATTCAGGAACGCCAGAGCGGCGTGCGCCCCATTGCTCAGCTTGAGGCCGCCCAGTGGCTCGCTCCCTTTGGCGGCGAAGTCGTCGGCTTCGATCCCAAGGAGCTGATCCAGCCCCGCAAAAGCATCAAGGTGATGTCGCGCGATGTGCAGCTCGCCTCGGCCGCTGCCGAGCTGGCCTGGCAAGACTCTTGCTTGTCACAAGCAACAATCGATCCCGAGCGATTCGGCATCGTCGGCGGCGCGGGCATCATGTACTGCGATCTGGAAGAGCTGCGCGGCCCATTCGCCGAATGGATCAAGGCTGAGGATTTCGACATTCATCGCTGGTCGCGCGAGGCGATGGGCGAGCTCTATCCGCTGTGGATGCTCAAGTATTTGCCAAATATGCCGGCCTGCCACATCGGCATTCGTTACGATGCCCGCGGGCCGAACAATACGATCGCACAAGGCGATGTGTCGTCGCTGCTGGCGATCGGCGAGGCGGCCGAGGTGATTCGCCGCGGGCACGCCGACGTGATGATCGTGGGCGGCACCGGCTCGCGATTCAACATGACGGAAGTGATGTGGCATGGCGGAGCGCGACTCGCGCGAGGCGATCAACGGCCACCGAGTGAAGTTTGCCGGCCGTTTGACGCCGAGCGCAGTGGGCTGGTTTACGGCGAAGGGGCCGCGCAAATCGTAGTGGAAACCCGCGAACATGCCGAGCGCCGCCGCGCGCGAATCATGGCCCGCGTCGCCGGTGCAGCAACGCGATTCGAGCCGGCGGCCGAGCATCAGCAACCCACCGGCGATGCGATTGCCCGAGCGATTCGAGCGGCGCTCGCCGCCGCTAAGCTGAAGCCGAGCGACGTGGGTCACGTAAACGCCCACGGCAACAGCACCATCGAAGACGATCGAATAGAAGCCCAAGCGATCCGCGCGACGCTCGGCGATGTGCCGGTTACAGCGCCGAAAAGCTACTTCGGCAATCTCGGCCCAGGCAGCGGCATGGTCGAGCTCGCGGTGAGCCTGTTAGCAATGGCCGAAGGCGTCGTGCCGCCGACGCTCAACTACGACACGCCCGATCCCGAGTGCCCGGTGAATGTAGTGACCGAAACACAAGCCGCCGAGCGGCCGGCATTCATCAAGCTAAACCACAATGTGACAGGCCAAGCCGCGGCGGTGGTGATTGCGCCGGCTTGAGCAGAGGGGGAGGTAAGAAAGAAGGGGAAAGGGGGAGGCTGGGAGAAGGGGAGGCATAAATTCGAACCTCCCCCTCTCCCCCTCTCCCCCTCTCCCCTTCTCCCCTCCTCCCACTCTCACCTTCCACGTCGCATCGCCCGATCCATCTCGCGCTTACTCTCGCGCTGCTTCAGCGCCTGCCGCTTGTCATGAAGCTGCTTGCCGCGACAGATGCCCATGAGCACCTTCGCGCGGCCCTCTTTAAAGTACATCTTAAGCGGCACGAGTGTGTTGCCCTTCTCCATCGCCTGGGCCGCGAACTTGTTCACTTCGCGACGATGCATCAAGAGCTTGCGACGCCGCTTTGGCTCGTGATTGAGCGCGTGGGAGAAGTTGTACTCGGCAATGTTGGCGTTGATGAGCCAGACCTCGCCGCTGTCGAGCCGACCATACGCCTCATCGAGCGACAGCCCGCCAACACGCAGGCTCTTCACCTCGCTGCCGACAAGCTGAATGCCGCACTCGAGCGTATCGAGCACATGATACTCGTGGCGGGCCTTGCGATTGTCGGCAATGACCCGCTCATTCTTATCCTCGGCCGCCTTGCCTTTTTTGCCCTTGCCGGGTTTGTCTGTCTTCTTCGAGTTTTTAGCCTGTTTACTCATCACAAAACTGGTAAGTGTTCGACAAATGACTCACGCAAAGTCGCCAAGGCGCGAAGGTCCATTACCTCTTATTTGTTTTTTCATCAAAACTCCGCATCTGACATTCTTGGCACATTTGCGTGAGCTTTTCTATCGCTATAGTGACAACAAACTATGATACACTTGGTTGTTTATCAGAGCAGGACAATTACCAGATTAGTCGAAACAATGGCAACAATTTCACTGCGTATTCGCGACGACCTGAAACGAAAGGCTCAGAGCTTGGCGGAAAATCAAGGCGTTTCGCTGAACAACTTCATCAACTCGGTCGTGGCAGCTTCGGTGGCCCAAGAGGAAACGATGCGATTCTTCCGCGATCGACTGGAGGGAGCCGATTTGGCGGCGCTCCACAAGCGGGTGCTGAAATTCATGCAAAAACCGCGCAAGGGAACAGACCCCCTCGCCACAAGAAATTCAGCGGCTAATCGGCCGTGACTCGAAAACCAAGTAACCGCCCTCGCCTTGCGATTGTCGGCAATGACGCGCTCATTCTTACCCTCGGCCACTTGGCTTTGGCTTATCGGCTTTCTTCGAGTTTTTAGCCTGTTTACTCATCACGAAAACTGCAAGCGTTCAGCCAACAACTCACGCAAAGTCGCCAAGGTCTTGTCAATACTCCAATAGCGATTGGAACCGACTCAAACTATTTTGAACAGGAGGTCGCAGAGAGAACAGAGGAAGAATGCCAACTCTGTTCTCTCTGCGACCTCCTGTTCAATGCTTTCTGGTTTTCTTTCCTTGTGTTTAGGGGCTGGCAACAACACGAGCCGCAGCGATTCGAGTCGCCACGGCTCGTGAAATGTTGTCCGAATCTGAAATGGAAATATGTCTGCGATGTATGACTACTGGTAGTCTTTTTCCGCGAGTGGCGGAGCATTGCGGAACGCGGTCATGGCTTGGCCGTTGTCACCATTATTTGCCGGGTTGACAGACTTGCGACCGCTCGGCGTCATGAGTTGCTGGTAGACGATATAGTCGATGTCGTCGCGGAGGAACCCACTGTGACCGTCGCAATAGGCTACGTTCATGCCACCACTGTGTGCGCTGGATGGGCGAGCATAGCGGGGCGAGTTCGGCAGGAACTTCATGTCTCCGAGTGAATCTCGGTTGAGCGCTTCTTGATTCGTCACAGCATCCCCGGGCACTGGTGCCGTGCCGCTTGCCGGCACCACCCAAACGAAACCAAGTTGCTGTTCAGTGTTACCGAAGGGCCAGCCAAATGCCGGCCCACTATTAGCAGATGCTTCATCATAATTTTTGTGAATATTTTCCGCATACATCAGCGTCGTGGCAGCACCGTCGTTGATGTTGCTCAGGCGGACTTTAGGGGCCTTTGCGCCGATGCGGTCGTAGCCAGCGATGTCGTGAAAGACGCCGTTTTCAGCCGTGTCGCCAACGTTGGTGGTTACGATCAACGAACCGTTGGACTGATG
>CAZGMU010000166.1:0-611 GCA_964526975.1 uncultured Planctomycetaceae bacterium | reverse complement strand
TCCCAACCGCCGCTGTTGGCACTGTAGGACAAGCCTGGAGTATCGGGCTGCGTCGTCACATCGCGATCCGACGGGCAAACAAACGTGTCGATCGGTGGAAGCAAGACGGGCAAAACCGTATTGCCATTGCGAGGCGGCGCGACGACCTGATCCCAAATATCCGAGCGTTCGATCCTGGGCAGAAGAATCGTAGCCCAACTAAAGCCAGAGGCATCATTGAGAGTGCTGGCACTGACGACTTGGAATTTTCGCGAAGTGGAATCGTAACCAAGGGCTGCCCATTCCGCGTTTCCACGCTTAATGAATTGAGTAAGCCCTGGAACCTGGCCTTTAGCCGAATCGTGGTTGGCCGTGGCGAGGCCGATGTTCTTCAAGTTGTTCAGGCACTGCAATTGCCGGCCGCGTTCGCGGGCGTTTTGCACAGCGGGGAGTAGTAGTGCGACGAGCATGCCGATGATCGTGATGACGACCAGCAGCTCGACGAGCGTAAAGCCTGGCAGGCCGGTAGGTCGGCCGAGCCGAGGCCGACGAACTGCCGCTCGGCTCGCGGCAGCTACTTTGCGAGAAGAAATGGCCATGGAAAAGTCTCCGTAATCTCTGTTCGCGAGTGC
>CAZGMU010000165.1:5622-9977 GCA_964526975.1 uncultured Planctomycetaceae bacterium | reverse complement strand
AGCAAGCCAAAAATTTGCGAAGCCGATCAAGAACGGAAACGCGAATAGCACCAGGATGGCCAGGAACGGAAATAGCTGGATCGGGTTCCATTTGCCGTAGCCGAGATCAAAGATCTGCGTGTCTTGATTGACCCAATCGCATGATCGCACCCAGATCAGGATAACGATCAAAAGGACCAACAGCTTGGGCCAGGAGATGAAGCCGTTTTTTAATCCGCGCATCGCGTTGGAGTGCGCGTCGTTAAATTTGTCGAGCTTCTGAGCGGGAGCTGGCGGTGACGCATCGGCCGGCGCGGGCGCATCTGGCGTCGCTCCGTCTTGGCCGGGAGCCGCGGCCGGAGCAGCTTTTGCCTGCGCTGCTTTTTGTGCGTCTCCGCGAGCACCTATCGTTTCGGGATCGCCGGGCGCGAGGACCCCACTTATCTGCGCGCGTACCAACGTAGCCGAGGGCCACGCCAGAAACAGACACGGCAGGACAAAACAAATTACAAACCGCTGCCGCATCAGATAATCCCAGGATCCTTAACCTCGATGCCTTTAAGCGCCATTTTGAGAGCTTCACGATTGGGCGCTACTTCCATCGCAACTTCACGATCGATCAATTCGTCATCCACCAGCTTCTTGAGACTCATGGTGAAGTCCTGCATGCCATCATGCTTGCCGAGGCGGATGATGTCTGGCAGCTTCTCGTCGTTTTCTTCGAGAATCGCCTTCTGCACGTTGGTGTTGAAGATCATGATCTCGCAGGTCGGCACGCGACCGACGCCCGGCTTGATGCTCTTGAGCAGCTTTTGGGCGACGATGCCCTTCATGTTCATCGCGATGGCGCTACGGAGCGCAGGGCGGTCGTCTGCCGGAAACAGGTCGAGAATACGGCCGATCGTCGTCGCGGCGCTCGAGGCGTGGATGGTCCCGAACACCAAGTGGCCCGTTTCCGCGGCGTGAATCGCGGTCATGAACGTTTCTTGATCGCGCATTTCGCCGACGAGCATCACGTCGGGGTCTTCACGCACGGCGTGCTTCATGCCGATGCTGAAGTCGATCACATCGAGGCCGATCTCGCGCTGGTTAATGAGGCATTTGTCTTCGGTGAAGATGAACTCGATCGGGTCTTCGAGCGTGAGGATGTGCTTGCGATACGTTTGGTTGATCAGGTTGAGCATCGAGGCGATCGTCGTGCTTTTGCCCGAGCCGGTGACGCCCGCTAAAAGCACCATGCCTTGATCGAAGTGGCACAGCTTCTCGATCGCCGGCGGCAGGAACAAGCCCTTGAAATCCGGCACCTTGCTGTTCACGCGGCGAGCGACGAGACCGACGTGGCCCAGTTGCTGCAACAGGTTGACGCGGAACCGCCAGAGGATGTCGTCCACCTGAACCGTGTGGGCGAAGTCGGCGCCGCCGTCTTTCTCGAAGATCTTGCGGTTGCGCTCGTTCATGAGCGGGAAGCAGAGGCGAACCATTTCCTCGTCGGTGATCGGCTCGCGGTTCATTGGTCGCAGCGTGCCATCGACGCGGACCATGGGCGGCTTGTCGACCTTGAGGTGCAAGTCCGATGCCTTGAGCTTCACGCAGGCGCGGAACAGCTTGTCGATCTCGAGATCGGCTTTGCGATTGATGAAACTGCTTTTGAATGCGTCTTCTTTAGCCATGGGGAAAGCTTATTTTTCGCGGCTCGGGCTGGTCGCTTAAGCGACCAGCCCCTAGGCCGCTAACGGTCAATTCAGCATGGGGGCTCGTATGGGAATTCCGCGCTCCGCCATCACTCGCTTGGTCTCTTCTATCGTATACTCGCCGAAGTGGAAAATACTGGCCGCGAGCGCTGCGTCTGCCTTTCCTATTGTAATTGCGTCGGCAAGATGTTCAGGCCTACCGGCCCCGCCGCTGGCAACGACGGGAATTCCTACCGCTTCGCTCACGGCGGCCGTGATTTCCAGGTCGTAGCCATCCTTGGTGCCGTCGGAATCCATGCAGGTCAGTACGATTTCTCCCGCCCCTAGCCGTTCGACCTCCTTGGCCCAGGGAACCGCTTCCAGGCCAGTGGGCACCCGGCCTCCGTTGATGTGAACCTCCCAGACCTCGCGGCCATCCCGCTGGACCCGCTTGGGATCGATGTTCACCACAATACACTGGCTGCCGAAGCGGCGGGCCGCGTCGTGGACAAACTGCGGATTTTTCACCGAGGCCGAGTTGATCGAGACCTTATCCGACCCGGCCAACAACAGTTGGCGGATATCTTCGATCGTGCGAATGCCGCCGCCGACGGTGAGCGGCATGAAAATCTGCTCGGCCGTGCGGCGAACCACGTCGAGCATGATGTCGCGCCCTTCGTGGCTTGCGCAGATGTCGAGGAAGACCAGCTCGTCGGCCCCTTCCTTCTCGTAGCGCGAAGCCACCTCGACCGGATCGCCGGCGTCGCGAAGGTTGACGAAATTCGTCCCCTTTACCACGCGCCCGCGGTCGACATCGAGACAGGGAATCACACGTTTGGCGAGCATGGGATAGAATAGAGAAATTGCCAGAAAACAAGCAAACACCGGGTCGGTTTTCAGTTTAGGTTCGGTACAAGCAGTGGTCAACGGCCGGCGATTTTGACGTTCTGAACCACAATCGGTACACTCAGCGGGCAGGGTGTCGCGATTTCTTTTCGGAAAGCTTCTATGATCGAGCTTACTCCTCAACAACAGCAATTCGTCGATGCCCAAATCGCTTCGGGGGTTTTCAAGGAACCAACGGAAGTCGTCGGCGAAGCCCTTAGCCTCCTCCAGCAGCGGCAACGTGAATACGATCAACTCCAAACGGCAATCGCACAAGTCGAGCGCGGTGAGTTCGAGCCGCTCGACATTGACAGCATTAAGCGCCGCGGTCGAGAGCGAAAAGCAGCGCAATAGATGCTATGGCGCGAATTCTGCGTACACCGGCAGCGGTTTGGGATCTCGATGGAATCTGGGATTACATCGCCGGCGACAATGCCGATGCTGCCGACCGAATGATTGATGTGCTGAACGAACGGCTTGAACTGCTGTCGAACAATCCGGAGATCGGCGAGCTTCAACCCAAACTGGCCAACGGAACGTACCGCCGTTTCACCTGCCGCAACTATGTGATTTACTATCGACCGATTGAAGACGGAATCGTGTTGGTCAGAGTGCTCCACGGTGCGCGGGATTGTGAAGGCCTATTGTAACCGTTACCTTGCCTATGCTCCGCGCGAATGCGGCACTAACCAATAACTCGCCAACCAATAATACAGGCACGGCAATTGAGAATCTTTCATCGAATTCCATCGCTGCTGATCCTGTTCGACAGTCCAGTGTAGATATTGATCGATTTCGACATTCAGTGAACGCCATTCGGCGTCTCGTTTTTCGGCTCGTTGCGGCAAACGGACGTGATCTTTAACTCTTTCCTCACATGCCCCGATCTGCATGTAATTCTGCTGGCCTTCAATGAGCGAGCATTGGTTTGCACCTCCGGCCAGATCGGGAAATGCAAGTTGAACAACGTCATCTTCCCAAAAGCAGATGGGGCAAATTTCGTGAGACCCCGGTAGGTCATCGAAGACGACATAACCACAGCATGGGCATGGATACATAGAGCGGCTCAAACCTTGGATTGGAACGGTGCCGCTTCGACTCTTCGACAATCCGGAAGCGACTCGATGAACAAGCGGCCGTACGGCTTCGTCACGATTCGCGGGTCGAGACACACGACCGTACCGTGGTCGGTGCGGGTGCGGATGAGGCGGCCGAAGCCCTGTTTGAACTTGATCACGGCTTCGGGTAGTTGGTAGTCGCGGAATGGGTTGCCGCCTTGTTGGCGAATGGCTTCCAGGCGCGCTTCGAGTAGTGGGTGATCGGGCACGGCGAACGGCAGCTTGGCGATGATCACGGTTTGCAGCGCGTCGCCCGGCACGTCGACGCCTTGCCAGAAGCTGTCGGTGCCGAAGAGGACGGCGCGGGGGTCGGCTTTGAATTGCTCCAGCAGTTGCGTGCGTGGCGTACCGTCGGCCTGGCTGAGTAGTCGCAAGTTACGCGAGGTGAGCCAACGCTGCATGCCGGTGGCGACGCGGCGGAGCATGTCGTAGCTGGTGAAGAGAACGAATGTGTGTCCATTGGAATGGCCGGCGAAGTGCTGAATGGCTTCAATGCAGCTTTTTTCGTAGGCAGCACGGTCGGCGGTGGTGGGATCCGGTGCATCGCGCAGCGTGACCAGCTCGGCTTGCTCGCGGTAGTTGAAGGGGCTGCCGACTTGAATTTCGCCGCATTGGGTGAGACCGACGCGGGATTTGAAGAAGGTAAAAGGACTGCTTGACGGACTCGCTGGGACTGGTCGCTTAAGCGACCAGTCCGGAGTGC
>CAZGMU010000165.1:2170-5612 GCA_964526975.1 uncultured Planctomycetaceae bacterium | reverse complement strand
TGCGTGAATTCGCGCGTCCAATTGAAAGGGTGGCACTCGTGAGAATCACAGTCGGTACTTTATCGAACAGGTGCTCGCGCATCGCGGCACCAATGTCGACCGGCGCGGCCGACAGTGTCAGCCGCACGAAGCCTCGACGGCTTTGATAGGTTTCGAGCCAGTAGACGGCCCCCTTCTCCGCTTGGTTGCGCCACATTTCGATCTCGGCCGCAAGGCCCATGAGCCGATCGTGGGCCGAGAGAAAATCCTGCTGCTCGGATTCTTCGCTCAGTTTCTTACCGGCCGTTTTCAGCTGCCGCGCAAGAATTTCCAACTCGGGACTAAGATGATTCGCAACGATATTCGGCTCGTGAACACGGACCGCGCGAGAATCGGCATGAGAGTTCGACGCGCCGGGCGACGAGCGATTGAACTGCCGACGCCAGTCGTAGAGGTCGGCGAAGAAGTCGTCGGCCAAATGGCGGCAACGATCGACCTGTTGCTGCTCTTTGAGCAGGCCGTGGTGAACCAACAGACCTTTATGCGTGCGATCGTTGTAAAGTTTGTTGAGCGTGTACTCGATCTGGCCACTCGTGACATTGATGCCGAGATGATCGCTCGCGACACCTTCAACCGTGTGGGCTTCGTCCAGAATCACTACGTCGTAATCAGGCAAAATGCTCACGCCCATGCGGCGCAGTGCGATGTCGCTGAACAGGATCGCATGATTAACGACGAGGATTTGCGCATTTTGAATGCGCCGGCGGTCTTTGTAGTAGAAACACTTGCTATGCGTGGGGCAGCGCCGGCCGAGGCAGTTGCCGCTGTCGCTGCCGACTTCGTCCCACACCTGGCTGGCAGGTTGAAACGGCAGGTCGCTGAGCGAGCCATCGCCCGTTGCTTGGCTCCACTTGCGAATCTCGCGCAGTTGCGTGAGTTGCTCATCGTCGTTGAACAGGCTCTGGCTGCGAGCGAGCGCGAGATCGAGCCGCCGCAGGCTCAGGTAATTTCGCCGACCTTTCACGAGCACCGCCGAGAACTCACGGGGGATCACCGCGTTGAGCAGCGGCAGGTCTTTCGAGATGAGCTGTTCCTGGAGCGCGATCGTGTGCGTCGAAACCACAATCTTGGGAGTAGAAGCACTCGGTGCCTCGCCCACGCCTTGCTTGGCGGTCGCCGCCAGAATGGCTGGCACTAGATAAGCAAAACTTTTGCCGACGCCGGTCCCCGCCTCGGCCACCAGATGCCGCTTTGCAGCAATCGCCCGCTCGACAGCGGCTGCCATCTGCAGTTGCTCAGGCCGCTGTTCGTAATTAGCAAGCCGAGCAGCGATCCGGCCCTCCGGGCCCAAGATGTCGGCAGACGAGAGTTCCATGCAGTCACGGTAGCAGAATGGGATACATGCGAATAGATATCCCGAGAATTTGCACGCGACTAAAGGTCAGTTGTAGCCCACCATTTCCCCGTGCAATAGTGAGGACTTGTCAGCCGCTACGATAAACAGTTTTGAATCGCGCAGCATTGAGAACCGGCGTCGTTTAATCGTGTCCTCCATCTGAAAGCGTCCTACCTCGGCTGTCGCGTAATCACGCCTTCCTCCGGGCTGCTTGCCGTCGCATACAGGCGCTTGGGAATGCGGCCCGACAGGTAAGCCAACCGCCCCGCTTCAGTTGCGTGCCGCATCGCGTCGGCCATGCGGAGCGGGTCTTTCGCATGGGCGATGCCCGTGTTGAGCAACACGCCGTCGACGCCGAGCTCCATGGCGATCGTCACATCGCTCGCCGTGCCGACGCCCGCATCGACGATCACGGGATAATCGGGATCATTCTCTTTGAGATACTCTAAACAGATGCGGATGTTGTTTGGGTTCAGTACCCCCTGCCCCGAGCCGATCGGGCTGCCGGCCGGCATCACGCTCGTCGCGCCGGCTTCTTTCAAACGCTTGGCGATGATCGGGTCGTCGGTCGTATAGCAGAGGACTTGAAAACCATCGGCAACCAATTGCTCGGTGGCTCGGAGCGTGCCTTGCGTATCTGGCAGCAGCGTGCGTTTATCGGCGAGAACTTCGAGCTTCACCCAATCAGCGCCGGGGTTTTCGAGGCCGAGCAGGATTTCGCGCCCGAGCCGCGCAACACGCACGGCATCCTCCGCGGTAAAACAACCGGCGGTGTTGGGCAGCAGCGTGTAGCGGCTCGTGTCGATGAAATCGAGCAGGTTATTCCCGGCCGAGTCGATCAACCGCTCGCGACGAATGGCCACGGTGATGCACTCGGTGCCGCTGCGCTCCAGCGACTCGCCCATCAACTCATAGCTGGCATACTTGCCCGTGCCGACAATCAGCCGGCTAGTAAAGCGATGGGTGCCTAGTTGAAGAACTTCTAAAGTTTCTGTTTCTGTCGACATGATGAAGCAACCGCTAGATTCTGAAAGCAGGACGGGATAACTGGATTTTCAGGATTTACAGGATGATTAACAAGCCTCACCTATCTCCGACTCGTCGATCCTGCCAATCCTGTTATCCTGTCCTTCCGTTTTCTATCCGCCGCCAACGAGCGTCACGACTTCCACGCGATCGCCCTCACACACGAGCGTTTCGCGATGCACGGCCCGCGGCACGACTTCCAGGTTGATCTCGACCGCCACGTGGGGCTGCGTAACGCCTAGCTCGCCCAGCAGGCCAAATACTGTCGTTCCGGCGGCAATTTCGCGGCCTTGTCCGTTGACCTGTATCTTCATCCTGCTGCTCATGGCGTGGTAACGGGCACCTGCTGATCGCGAATGAACGCGGTGCGGAATTGCTTCACATCCAACAATTGAAATTCGCCAAATTGAACCCTACCAGCAGCATGTTGCGTCGAATTCCAAGGAATCGTATAAGCCGCGACCTGGCCGGTGGTCGCTTCGGCGACGTAGACAATGCTGTTGGCAAACTGGAAATTGGCCGCCCCGCGAGGCATGTTCACCGACCCCGTCACCATCAGGTAGCCGGAGCTGCGCCCCGCGCCGCCGAAGTCCGCCGCGATGTTTCGTGTATAGAAGGAGCTAAACTTGCCGTTTTTCGGATTAATGACGGCCGCCCGCATGTCCCCGGTGAGAAAATCGAGGAAGTAAAGCGCTTCGACTGTGTTGTCGACCAAGCCGGTGGCGATCGCGAACTTGTCGATGCCATGCGTCGCGGCTGCATGCAACGGCGCGCTCGGCCAAAAGCCTTCCAAGTTGAGGCCGATCACGAGGCCAATGACCAGACCAATCCCCAGGTACCCCGAACGACTCTTGATAAAGCGATTCATATTGTATCTCCCACCGCCTCTGGACGCGCAAAGCTGACAAGACGGCCTCTGGTTGCATCCTAGCCATTGGCGCGGCAGCGGGCTTCGGCATGGCCCTGGCCGCCCGGCAGAGCACGGCGGCCGACCGCCCGGCGCTGCTGCGCGACCTGGAGGCGGCCGGGCAATATCTGGAA
>CAZGMU010000165.1:0-2160 GCA_964526975.1 uncultured Planctomycetaceae bacterium | reverse complement strand
CGACTCTGGGCTAGCAGGCGGCGGTGACGGTTTCTTGGGCGCAATAACGGCTGGTGGTCGCGTGCCCGGCTGAGGCAATGCCTGCAACACATTCGGCATCGGCACCCCCGGCACCACATGCAGCGGCACGATCGGCACGCCCTGGTAGATGTACTGCCGAGCGTTAATCGTGCCATCGACCAGGATTTCTCCGCGTACGAAAACGTAGCCCGTCGAGGGAACATTCGGCGGCGTATCGGTCCGCCCCATCTTGGCCACCATTCGCACCGGCGTGTTCGATGTCAGATCGCCGTCCACCACTTCGATATCGCCATTGATCTGCAAGTAGCCGACCGACTTGCCACCCGCCACCGGCTTGGCCCGCCCGATCCGTGCCAACGTCCGCTGCGACTGCGGACCGCTCGCCCCTTCGTCAACGATCGCCAGTTCCTGACAAACTATGCTCTTCGCCGTCGTGCGGTCGACCAGCTTGTCACGCAGCGCGGCGCCGAGCGCAAGGAACAGAAGTGGGTAGACGATCCAACGTTCGCGCTCAGACATGGGACAAGTGGGGAGTTAGGAATGGGGAGTGGGGAATTGCGATTGCGCTGTTAGCAATCGCGGCGGCACAACATAGTTGTCATCCTGAGGGAAGCTTTGCGACCGAAGGATCTCCGACAAGTGCGACGTAGATTCTTCGCTTTGCTTGAAATGACTTTATCATTTGTCGGCAGCAAGATATACCGGCTCCGCTGCCCCGGCGGGGCTGATTCGCATCGGCAGCCAGACGAGCGATACGTCGCCTACCTCGATATCGCCTTTTTGTGGCTTGAGCTCCAACGACGTGATTTTCAGACCAGCCACAGTCAAATCGGTCTCGAGTTGTTTCAACTCACCATCATATCTCTGCTGCAACTCATCTCGATCCTGGCGAGCATTTTCCAATGCGGCTTTCACATTCGATTGCGAGCCCGTCTCCGTCGCCATCGAGCGGATCGCCGGGTCGAGCGAGCGGCGTCGGCCCGGCATGTTCTTGCCAAAGGCTGCCAGCACATTGTCGACGACTACCCACAGTGCCGTGCTCATCCGCGCGAAAAACTTCCAACGCTGGGCACTGACCCTGGATTCGGCAACTTGGACTTTCTGGTTTGCGTCTCGAAGTTTTTTCTCGTACTTGTCTTTCAGCGCCGCCTTCTCCACGGCCAAGGCGGCTGGTAGCTGGGGCTCCAATCGCTTCCGGAAGTCGACTTCCGATTCGTCGGGCCGGGACAATGCTTGTAGCTTTTCGCTCTGGAACAACTCGAGCGACGCTTCACGATAAAGGTGATCCTTCAGTTGCCGCGTAAAAATGCTATAGCTCTTGACCTGCGCTAGCTCGGCAGGCAACTCGGCGAATAGGCCGCTACTATCTGGCTGAGTCTCGGTCGTCGGGGGTGCGGAGTTGATCGAGGCATCTTGCCAAATGTCATCCGGCGGCGTGTCGTGAAACACTTGCAATACGAACCTATCCCGCCACACATCGACGCCATTGGCTTTTTGAACGAAGTGAAGCTTGCTCTTGCCCACAAGGCCAGGGCGGTATTCGAGACGATAACTATCCGGCACGCGCCCCGTGATCGTAAGAAACTTCTCGTTGATGCCGGCCGGAACAACAGGGCGGTTGTTCGAGGATGCTGTTGGGCTTGGCTTTGCAGAAGGGGTGTGTTTGGTGGAGGAAGGGGCGGTGTCGGTGGAGTCGGTTGAAGATTGCGCTAAGCCGCCAGCGGCTGTGGAGGGATACTTGGGACGCACCGGGTCCATGAGCGTTTTGATCTGATTCTTGGTGAGCGGCCCACAAAGATACGACATCGCCCAGCGCGACTCGAAAACCATGGGTGCGTCTTCGTGGACGTTGTTCATCAGAAACACACGGCTACCCAGCGCGGCGAGCGTGGCTTCCATCTTCTGCTTGTCGAATGACGAACCAGCCTGAGCCGAAGCGCCTTCCAATCCTTCGATCACGCGAGCCTTGTCTCGCGCCGTTTGCAGTCGGCCCAGGAACCACGTGCCCGCATTTGACAGGCCCTTGTAATCGAGGTCGACCGGGTTCTGTGTCGCCAGCACGCAGCCCAAGCCGAACGCGCGGGCCTGCTTCAGCAGCGTCAGCATCGGCTGTTTGGCCGGCGGGTTGCCATTCGGTGG
>CAZGMU010000164.1:4015-10029 GCA_964526975.1 uncultured Planctomycetaceae bacterium | reverse complement strand
CGAGCGTATCGAGTAGCTCGGGATGAGTGGGTGGGGTGCCGCGGCTGCCGAAATCGCTGGGGGTGTCGACGATGCCGTGGCCGAACAGATAGTCCCACACGCGGTTGACCCACACGCGGGCTGTGAGCGGGTTGTCGCGGCTGGCGATCGCTTCGGCCAGCTCGAGTCGGCCACTGCGCACTTTGAAGGGAGTTGGCTTCTGATCGGGCGAGAGAATCGCCAGGAAGCGGCGATCCACCTTTGGCCCGGGGTTGCCGGCGTTGCCACGCAAGAAGACGACGGGGTCGTAAGGCGTGTCTTTTTCGACCAATTGAGGCGGTGCATCCGGGCGGTCTTTCTCACTGGAACTGGCGAGCACACCATAGAGCGCGTAGTAGTCGGCGGCACTAATGGGGTCGAACTTGTGATCATGGCAACGGGCACAAGCGACCGTGAGGCCTAGGAGCCCGCGAGAGATCACATCGATGCGGTCGTTGATGACATCGGCCTGGACATTGAGGAACCGCCGACCGAGAGTTAGAAAACCAGAGGCCGGGGCGCAGGTTTTGTCGTCGAGTTGATCTTCGGCGAGTTGGGCAATGACGAACTTATCAAACGGGCGATCATTGTTGAAGCTGGCAATCACCCAGTCGCGATAGGTGAAGGCCTCTTTGTAGTTGCGGTCTTCTTGGAAGACATAGCCCTTGGTGTCGGAGTAGCGAGCGATGTCGAGCCAATGGCGAGCCCAGCGTTCGCCGAAGCGGGGCGAGGCAAGCAGACGGTCAACGGTTGCTTCGTAGCGGGCGTCACTCGGATCGGCGGCGAAGGCGTCGAGTTCTTCAGCCGAGGGAGGCCGGTAAGATCGTAGTAAAGCCGGCGATAGAGGGCTCGCGGCGGAGCTTGGGGGGACGGAGATAACTTGGCCGATTCAAGGTGGGCCAGAACGAAGCGATCGATATCCGAGCGGACAGCCCCGGTATGGGCGACTTGTGGCGGCGCGGTGCGCTGGGGGTGCTTATAAGCCCAATGATCGCGTGGGTCAGCCTTGGGCTTGTTCTTGGCGGCCTTTTCACTTTCCGACATCGGCTCCGAGCGCGGGTCGGGAGCGCCCATGGCGATCCATTTCGTGAAGTTGTTGATGACCTCGTCCGGGAGTTTGCCGCTGGGAGGCATCTCGTAGTTTTGATAGCGGAGAGCCGAGATGAGGAGACTTTCTTCCGGTTTATTAGGCACTACGGCCGGCCCCGATTCGCCACCGGCTTGCATCCGCTCGGCAGTATCAAGCCGTAAACCACCACGTAGGATTTTGGAGTCGGCGGAGTGGCACTGATAACACTTGCTTACCAATACGGGCCGAATGTGCGTTTCGAAAAATTCAATGCCCTCGGCAGTAGGTCCGCCGAGCCGAGGCGGATCTGGCTTGGCTGCACCGGTCTTAGGAGCCGCCGCTGTTTGCTCAGGCACTGGAGCGGGAGGTGCCGCTCGGCTCGCGGCACCTACGGCCAGCAAACAGATAGCGAAACACGGCAGTGTGGCTCGAACGTAGTGCATGGGTGTGGGGACACCTTTCGCTAAGGCTACGGGGCCGCTGGGGCAGGTGAGGGTGGCAGGTTAGGCGGGGCGCGAAAGTCGGCTTGGAGGTTCACCCACAGGATGGGCATCCGAGCCGGAGGATTGGCCCGGCTGGCAGCGATTGCCAAGCCGGTCGGGGGTAGGTTATTGTCGCACGGCGAATCCTCTGCTTCGCGACATTCATTCTAACGTGATTGTCGGAAAAATGCACTCGGAAATTATCACGTGGGACAACATGATCCTTCGTTGCGCTTAAGATATACGTCTTTCGGCTACCACATTTTGCGCATTGTCTGGGAATAAATCGCTTATCTGGATACGATTGGTGTAGAGATCGGCGACAGGAGGGGAATCATGCGATTCACACATCGGACATTGCGATCTTTTGCTTTTTTATTGCGAAATCTTCGCACGGCGGCGTTTCTGGCCGCTTTGGTGCCTTTGTGGGTAGGGAAAGACGTGGCGGCTCAGCAGCCCGTTAATAACAATCCACCAGGGCAAAATGTGCAGAAGGCGGTTATTTTCCCGGGAGGGCCGCAGAACCAGAATTCGCTGTTCGGCACTCAGCTAGGCAATGCCGGGCCGAACGGCAACGGCCAAGGTGGCGCGGCCAACGCCGATTTCGATTCGCTCATCGACCTGATCGTGTCGACAGTCGCCACAGACACCTGGGCGGAGAATGGCGGTGGGCAAGCAGAGATACGGCCGTTTCCGACGGGCGTGTTGGTAGATGCGGGTGGCGTGTTGCGGCTGAAGTCGAAGGCCGACGCTGCTACGCGGATACTCACAGAAAAGCGCGGGGTAGCACCGCCTCAGGATTTGAGGGCGAATCGCTCCGCGCGCAAGGCCAGCGCGTTGCGGTTTGTTTCGTTGCCTCGGTTGGAGAAGGAACTGTTGCGGCGGCAAGCGGCGCACGAGGCATTCGACCCGGCTATGCTGGCACTCGCCGGGTTGCGGCGCGTGCAATATGTGTTCGTGTATCCGGAATCGCATGACTTGGTATTTGCAGGACCCGCGGGAGATTGGGCGGTCGACAAAGATAGTCGTATCGTGGCCGTCGATACACACGAGCCAGTCGTGCGATTAGATGATCTCTTGACGATTTTGCGCCGGGGCAATGGTGCGGCGGAGAGCCACTTCGGTTGCTCCATCAACCCGCGACAAGAATCGCTGGCGAAGACGCAGGCGTTTCTGGAGGCATCGAGCAAGAAGCCGCTTGAGCCGAGTCGTCGCCGACAGTGGCTGGAGGATTTGCGCGATTCGCTGGGGCGGCAAGATATCGAAGTATTTGGTATCGACCCAACAAGTCGCGTGGCCGCGGTACTGGTCGAAGCCGATTACCACATGAAGTTGATCGGAATGGGGCTGGCTGATGGAGTCGAAGGAGTCGACAGTTATCTGGCTTCGATCAAGTTGCGGCCGGGCGAGCAGCCGCCGGCGATGAGCGTGCTACGATGGTGGTTTGCCCTGAAGTACGACTCCATCGCGCGATCCGAGAGTGGCGATGCGTTTGAACTGGTGGGGCAGGGAGTGCGGGTACTCAGCGAGAATGAAATGTTGGCGCAGCAGGGGCAGCGCGTTCATACCGGGGCGAGCGACCCTCTCAATCGGCAGTTTGCCGACTCGTTTACCGCGCACTTCGAGGAGTTGGCGAAGAAGTATCCCGTATACGGCGAATTGCGGAATATCTTCGATCTGGCAATGGCGGTCGCGATCGTTCAATCCGAAGGCCTGGCAGAGAAGGCAGGTTGGAAACCCTCGTTACTGGTGAGCGGCGACAAGCTGCGATTGCCGCAGGGGAATGTGCCACGCGAAGTGGAGACGGTGGCCAATCACCGTGTGATTAACCAGCGGCTGGTGATTGCGGGCGTGAGCGGTGGAGTGATGGTCGCGCCGGGAGACATGCTGCGTGAAACGCGCGCGAACGATAGCGCTGAAAAGATCATCCAGCGAGGCGATACCCCGCCGAGAGACCTCGCGGCCGGAAGCTGGTGGTGGGATCAACCGTAGCACGGACTTCAGTCCGTAATGGGGTAGCACCGACTACCGACCGAATGTGCGCTGCCATTTGTCGAGTATTCTTCGGCCGAATGTTGGTGCCACCCTGCGGCGTAAGAAACACCGACGTTATTTTCGAGACGTTCTTAAAGGTTTGCCCACGCCGCGTCCTCTTTGGGGGTTTCCCAATCGCGGGACAGTACAGCCTCGCTGGCGAGCAATCCGTTGAATGACTCACCATCTGACTTCGATTTGAGAAAACGCGCGAAATCATAGACTTCGCGTTGAAGTGATTCGGGCAAACCTGCTAACTCTTGTTGGATGAGGTCGCGAGTGCTTATGAAGCGATTATACGATATGCCTGCATGGCGTACCAATCGGACCTAGGAATACCTCTACATCTCTTCAGTCACCTTCGTATTCGACTTTCACATCGCCGAGGACGTGGCGGAATTTTATCTTCGCTTTGAAACCGCAGGGCCAGCAGTATTCGACGATGCCGCGACCGAGCAGGCCTCGGCTGCCTTTGATCTTGGGTTCGCCAGTGCAGCAAGCGGGGATGCAGAGTGGAATTTCGTAGAGGCAGCCATCGCTTGGATCTTGCGTAACCACCACAAGCTGGATTTGGCCCGTGCGGAACATTTTCCGGGCATCGTGATCGGTATCGTAGACGATGGGTGGGGCAGGTCGTGTATTGGGGTTGCGAACCATGGGAGCCGGCGACGGCACGACATCGGGCACCGGCATCGGAATGGATTCGGGGCCCGTGGTTAATTGCCCTTGCACCGGTTCGCGCGGTGGGGCCGGAACCATGAAGGGACGCTTCACGGTTGATTTCGCGCGTGGTGGTTGGATGGGAGCGAGCTCAGGAGACTCCAGTGGCGGGATTAGCTTCGGAGCTTCGCTGCTGCTTGGCGCCGCCGGCCGAGCCGGAGGTGGCAGGACCGGGAACTGATTGGCTGGAGCTTGGATACCGGCCTCTGGTTTCGGAACGAGGACGGATGTTTCCTGGTCAGCACTCGAGGCACTGATCCACACGGCAAGGGAGCAACAAGCTCCAAGGACCGACAGTTTGAGAATTTGGTTGAAGTAGTGCGTCATGATGCTTTCCCGGATTCGCGGCGAGGACAGGGGTTGGTGCAAAGTCGCCCCGTGCTTCATTACTAGTATAGTTTGGAACGAGCGTTACCATCGCGCCTAGGGTGCAAGGGGTATGCCAATCGGCAAATCGCTATTTCCGCCAGAAATCAGGGCAAAAAGAAAAACCCGGCTCTGAGACCGGGTTTGATGGAGAGAGGTGTCGTTTTTATCGAGGGGAGCGAGAGGAGGGTTTTTTAGTCAGCTTGGGTTTCGGGACATCGGCCTTGGCGGCCGGTGCCTCTTCGAATTCTTCTTCCTCTGCTTCCTCTTCTTCATCCCATTCGTCATCGTCATATTCCTCGCCGCCGTCGTCGAGATCCTCCTCCTCTTCTTCGTCGGCGTCCCCCTCTTCCTCCTCGTCTGAATCTTCGTCCTCTTCGTCTTCGTATTCTTCCTCGTCGACGCCGGCCTCGTCGGTTTCTTGCTCTTCGTCGTCACCTTCCCAAGGGGCTTCGAGCTCTTCTTCGTCCTCGAGCTCGTCTGCTTCCTCTTCGTCTTCGAGGTCGCTTGGTTCGTCGCGCTCGGGAACGATCTTGTTGGTACGCGCGGGGCGAGCGGGTTTGTCGAGGAGATCGGCAGGGGTCGTACGCTGGCGAGGTTTTGATGCGCCGCCGACTGCTGCAACCGTCGCCTTATTTGCTGAGGTGGAAGATACCGGAGCATCGCCACCAGTGCGGCGGGCTTCCCAATCTTCCATCGAAACGACGACATCGCGAGCTTGCGAGCCATTGTACTGGCCGACGATGCCGTCTTCGGCCATGAAATCGATCAGGCGGGCCGCGCGACCGTAGCCAATGCCGAGGGCACGTTGCAACAGCGAGCAACTGCCGCGACGTTCGCGGATCACGACTTCGACGGCGGCATCGTACAGGTCGTCGCGGCTTTGGAAGTTGCCGCCACCGGCGTTGGCCGCGGCTTCGAGTTCGTCTTTGGTTTTGAGCTGCATCAGCTCGCCGGCGAATTGTGGATTGTCGACGCCGACGAAGTCGACCACGCGAGTGATCTCGTCGTCGGAGAGATACGTCCCTTGGCCGCGGAGCATTGTGCTGGTGCCGGGCGAGAGGAACAGCATGTCACCGTTGCCAAGCAGTTTGTCAGCGCCCATTTCGTCGAGCACGACGCGGCTATCCGTGCGGCTGGCGACTTGAAACGCGATGCGGGCGGGTAAGTTCGACTTGATCAGGCCGGTAATGACATCGACCGTCGGCTTTTGCGTGGCAAGAATCAGGTGAATGCCTACGGCACGGCTTTTTTGGGCGAGGCGGATAATATGCTGCTCGACGTCCTTACCGGCCGTCATCATCAGGTCGGCCATTTCGTCGGCA
>CAZGMU010000164.1:1556-4005 GCA_964526975.1 uncultured Planctomycetaceae bacterium | reverse complement strand
GTATGGCAGGTGGCGCGGAATCTGCTTCCATTCTTCTTCGGACTCCGGCTTGATCCGATCTTCCAATTCGTCATCGCCAAGCTGGTTGTACACGCTCAAATGGCGAACCCCGGCACGCGAGAGCAACTGATAACGCTCTTCCATTTTGTCGACCGCCCAGGCGAGAATCGCCTCGGCCTTGCGCATGTCGGTGACGACCGGATGCATCAGGTGTGGCAGTGTACGGTAGCCGCTGAGTTCGACCATCTTGGGGTCGATCATCAGCATGCGGACTTCGTCCGGGCCGCGTGACATCAGGATCGAGAGAATGATTGTGTTGAGGCAGACCGACTTACCTGTACCGGTGCGACCAGCGATCAGGAGATGTGGCAGCGTGGTGAGGTCGACGGCCATCGGGTTGCCGGCGACGTCTTTGCCAAGGTAGATGGGGATTTTCATCTTCTTGGCCTTGCCATTGGTTTCCTCGATCACTTCGCGCAAGCGAACAAGCTGGCGATTTTCGTTCGGCACCTCGATGCCAACCGTGTTCTTGCCCGGGATCGGGGCGACGATGCGTACGCTCGGCACGCGCAGCGCGATCGCGAGATCGTCGGCCAGGCTCGTGATTTTCGACAGGCGCAGACCGGCTTCGAGTTCGACCTCGTATTGGGCAATCACGGGGCCGGTTTCGATTTCGACGACCTTGATGTTGAAACCGAAGTCCTTGAATGTCTTTTCCAAGACCTTGGCTTTGCGGCGGACTTCTTTTTCGTGCTCTTCGTAGCAAACATGCTCATTGGGAAGCAGCAATTCGAGCGGGGGCAATTCGTAGTCGGTCTCGTCGACGCCTTGCTGGTCGGCGGCTTCGAGCTGTTCCATGACGGTTTCGCGCTCCGACTTTTGTGCAGGCGTCGTCACTTTGGCGGCAGGTTGCTGCTGATGCCCCTTCATGCCGAGGGCGGCTTTGAGACCGCTGGCTAATTTCGAGGCAGCACTCGGGGCAGCCTGCGGTTCTGCTTCGGAGGTCGTGCTCGCGGTGGTTTTGGCATTTGGAGTGCGGACCTTGAGGGCAGGGCTCTCCTCTTCGTCGAATTCTTCCTCGTACTCGTCCTCCTCAGACTCTTCTTCGTCGGCTTCTTCCTCCTCCTCTTCTTCAACTTCGTCTTCCAACTCCCCTATTTCTTCCACGTCGGTTTTCACGCGGGCGGAGCGCCGCGCGGCGCCACTGAGATGGCCGACTTGCATGAGCGACCGGCCGGTGACCGAGGTCGTGACGGCCGCCGCGCGGAACAGGAAGTAGTCCGTCGACAGGAGAAGCCCAGCCAACAAAACGCTAAGAGCGAAGATGTAAGACCCTGCGACAGCGAAATGCGTTTCAAGCAAACTGCGGCCCATCGCCCCAATGTACCCGCCAGAGCCGACCACCGGCCCAGGCGTGGCATTGGGCATTGCTAGGGCGACCAGCGTCGTGAGGCCCATGACCGAAACCGCCCAGCCGAACGTCCGCAAAATCGGCTGGTCGATTTCACGATGCAAAAGCAGCAGGACAGTCAACACGGCGAGGGAACCCACCAGGTAATAGGCCCCAATGCCGAGGCTTTCGAACAGATAATGAGCGGTAAGAGCGCCCGCGCGGCCGCACGCATTATGAATAACGGTGCTGGCTGGCCAGATAAGCGTGCTGGGCGGGTCGGTCGCGTTGTACGTCCAGAGCGAGATGCCGAGAAACACGGCGATCGCAAGCAGCACGAGCGCACACAGATCAATCTTTAGGCTGCGGTCTTCGAACATCGTGGACGTGCATCAACAAGCAGCGCGGAAGCGAAACTACGCAGCTTGTTTTACTCGATGGTGAGATCGATTGGCCTGGGCACGTCCATGCCCGACTAGCTATCCGTAGGGATCGTGTGGATCGCTCGTCAATTGTGCGCGCTGGAGGCGAACGGGGTCGACAAAGCGAACTACACAGCATTAGTTTTCGGCCACGGGACAGGCTGGACGCTACTTTAGGTGCAAACCGCGTCAGGCTTTACGCCGTGGCTACTGGAAGTATCTTCGTCTCGAAGCGGACGACCAGCACCACCGCTGCGATTTAGGGTGCGCCTGGAGGCAGTTTTCGCCAAGCGCGACGTTAGCTACGAAATAAACGTCTTAAGCGGATTTTGGAGAAGTTAATCTAGGGCGACCTTGCCGGCAGCCGACGGGCGGTCGTTGAAATTGCACTGTGGCCAGAGTTGGCCAGCGTGTTTCTGGACGAGGAGCGCAACAAGATCACCGGCATGGTTGACAGCGGCCCATTCGGCGCTAGGAGCAGGCGAAGGAACGTTCATGCCAATTTGAGGCAGAGCGATGGGGCGGCCATGGCGAATTTCGGTGATTTCCTGTTCGTTAAGTCGAATCGTTGGCAAGCCAGGGACCGCGGTGAGCGCCGGCTGTATGTTTTGTAACAACGATTCAGGAGATAGGAACT
>CAZGMU010000164.1:0-1546 GCA_964526975.1 uncultured Planctomycetaceae bacterium | reverse complement strand
AGACATCACAGCCCCGCTACCGAGCGCGGCACCGAGGTCGCGCCCCAACGAGCGGATGTAGGTGCCACTGCCACATTCGATGTCCAAATCCAGTTCCGAGTACTCGTATCGGAGAACGTTGATTTGATAGATCGTGACTGTCCGCTCGGCCAACTCGAATTGAACTCCTTTGCGGGCAAGCTTGTAAGCACGCTTGCCGCCGATTTTGACGGCGGAGTGAGCGGGCGGCCGTTGACGGATGTCACCGATGAACTGGCGAATCGCGTTATCGACCGCCTCGCGCGTCGGCACGACCGCATGGGGAATAGCGACGACTTCCCGCTCGGTATCGTCCGATTCGCTACTGCAACCTAGTAGAAAGGTGGCTCGGTAACGTTTCCGCATCTGCTGCACGTAGCGGATCAGCTTCGTTGCCTGTCCGACGCAGATTACCAAAACGCCCGTGGCTAGCGGATCGAGTGTCCCCGCATGGCCAGCCTTGGCCGGGCGTACAAGACGCTCGACCTGGTCCACAACGTCGCGCGAAGTGACGCCGGCGGGCTTGTAAACGTTTAGTATCCCAAAGAGAGCCATTCCCTTCGCATTGTGGACGGTTGAGGGTGGAAATGTCCAGAAGTGTGGCCCGTGCCTCATACATGGAGCTTTCGCGGTGGGCTACCGCCTGCCATTTTTGCAAGTTCGGCGACCAGCGTCCGTATTTGGGCAAGCGGACCAGGCAAACTCGGTCGAAGGTTGCTGTACGCGGCTGCCAGGACGTGTATAGTAATTCGATATGAAATGCCCCTTTTGTCGGTTGGACAACGATCGGGTAATCGACTCGCGCTCGAGCCAGGACGGCCTTGCCATTCGGCGGCGGCGCGAGTGCCTCAGTTGTGGCCGTCGGTTCACGACCTACGAGCGACCCGAAGAGACGACGATCAAGGTCATCAAGAAAGACGGCTCGCGCGTGCCGTTCGAGCGCGAAAAGATCAAACGCGGGCTAGAGCGCGCCTGCTGGAAACGGCCGATCAACACGCGGCAAATCGAGAATACGACCACCGCGATCGAGAACGACGTGTATCAGCATTTCGACAGCGAAGTCGAAAGCCGCGAGCTGGGCGAGATTGTAATGCGGTATCTGCGCGACCTGGACGCGGTGGCATTCGTGCGTTTCGCAAGCGTTTATCGCCAGTTCAACGATGCCTACGACTTCTTCGAAGAATTGAAGCCAATGCTGACGGAGAATAGCCCGAAGACGCCTCGTTAATCGCGGTTGAGCGTCTTGAGAAATCTCACGCAAAGGCGCAAAGAGGCCAAACAAATACAATTTTGAACCGGAGGAAACAGAGAGAACGGAGATTTGCTCATTCTCTGTTTCCTCTGTTAGCTCCTGTTCAAAAATATCGATCTCGTTTTGCAATTCCATATTCTGACTTCGCGCTTTTGCGTGAGACCAGTCTTTTCTCGTCGTTTCGCAAGCAGGGAAGCGGGCGAGTAGACAGTTACCCGCTCGGCCTTTAAAATCTGAGTTATCCGGGGCGGTAGCTCAGTTGGGAGAGCGCTGCGT
>CAZGMU010000163.1:0-10040 GCA_964526975.1 uncultured Planctomycetaceae bacterium | reverse complement strand
TTTTTTCCTCTCTGTGTCCTCTGTGTCTCCGTGGTTAATCTGAAAATCGGAAAGTTATTATCGAGGCGTTCCTCACCAACTCATAACGCGATCGATCTCGCCTTTCCAAATCACGTAACCTTCCGGTTTCAGATGCAGCCCATCGTTCGTAACTTCTTGCTTTAACTCGCCTTTGTCATCGGTCAACTTCGAGTGAAGATCAACGTAGTCGTAGTCGAATTCTTTGGCGAGTTTCTGCAGGCGCTGGTTGAAATCTTTGATGTTTGCATTGTGCTTGGCATGGTTGCCTCGTGTGGGAAGCACGGACTGGATGTGCAGGCGCACGCTCGGAGCTTGCTTCTTAACCCGGTCAAGAATTTCGCGATATCCGGTTTCCATCACTGCGGGCGAGTGGCCATCGCCCAGGTCGTTGACGCCGATGAGGAGAAACACATCGCGGGCAGCGCAGTGGAAGATCGATTCGTCGAGCCGCTTGAGGACGCCGCGTTTGTCGTCGGCCGGCAGGGCGTTGCCAATGACATCCGCCCCGATGCCGCGATTGAGCACGCGGCGATCAGAAAAATACTTCCCGACGTCGAACCCTTCCGTAATGCTGTCGCCCACGAAAACGACGTTTTGCAACTGCAGGTTCTGCTCGCGAAACGACTTCACACGATCGACATAGTGCAACTGAAACAAAGCTCGCCAATCGGGCGCGGGAGCGGCGGCCGCTGGAGCAGCCTTTTTCGCAGGCGGCTCGGCGGCCAGAGCAAAATGGGCGCAGGCAACAGTCGGAATAACAATGAGCTTGAGGGCGCTGCACAGTTGTTGAAGCATCGGACGCAGACCTTTTCGCAAGAAGGTTCTTCCGAGAATATCAGAAACGGCTCGAAAAAACAGAATAACCACGGAGACACGGAGGAAGCAAGTTGGGAGTGTGGAATAGGGAGTGGGGCGCTTTCATTCCCCACTCCTCGTTCCCCACTCCCAACTCGAATTCTCCGTGGTTATTCTAAAAATCGGGAAGTTATTATTGAGCCGTTGCATCCGAGGTGGCGTCCACAATCATTGCTCCGACTTTGCCTGGTATGGATCTTCGCGCGTGAGCTCGCCGTTGGGGAGCTCGTAGTAGAGGATGCCGTTGATCGAGTAGACGTTGGGAAACCGAGGCGGCGGTTTTCTTCCTGGGCATCACGGACGGCGAGTTTGCCGATGCGAGTCAATTCTCGCACCTTCTCATAAACCTCTAGCGGAATCGAGGCACTAGCCATGAGCGACATCCTCGGTGAGGTCCAGTAAGCGGTTGAACAAGTCTTCGTCAGCAACAGCGAACTCGTCCGACATTCCGAATGCGACTTCAATGAGCTCGCTACCTGCATTGTAATACGCAATCCATAAATCGGCAATTTCACGATAGACGTGCCAGAAATTAGAGCAACTACGAGAAAATCGACGGCGGATGTCCTGTTCGGGAACGTTGTGTCTACCCCGTTCAACGCGGGCCCAAGGAACGACTCAAAATTTCCAGAATAACCACAGAGACACAGAGGGCACGGAGAAGAAAGCTAAGGAGGATAGGGCCACGAATCTTCACTGATCCTCGCTAATCTCAACAATCAAAGAAGGAAACCATTTTTGCCTCATTCATGATTCTGATTGATTTGCGTAGATTCGTGGCGATTCGTGTTCTTCTGCCTCTATTTCTGTCTTCTCTGTGCCCTCCGTGTCTCTGTGGTGAATCCTATCCGCCGAAGTTGTTTTTGAGTCATCCCCTAACCCGAGCAACACATATATTCGCCGAGACCAAGTAAACGAAGCGCCACGCGGCTGGTTCCTTTCCTATTGAGACTTGCATTGGCACTGAACAATTGCTCGCGAGCCGGGGCATCGTCGCCCCGGTCCAACCGTTCATCATCTATGAAAGTATCAACAGGGACGATTCAACAATAACTTCCCCATTTCGGAATTACCACGGAGACACAAAGGAAGCAAATTGGGAGTGTAGAATGGGGAGTGGGGAATGAAAACTCCCAACTCCCAACTCGAATTCTGCATGTCTCCGTGGTGAATCCCATCTGCCGAAGTTGTTTTTGAGTCATCCATCCCTTCGCGGTTCCATTCATTCCTACTCTTTGCGCCTTCGCGCCTCTGCGTGAGATTCTTTTAAGGTTAGCGGCGCAGGGTGCTACCTGGGCGTGAGGGAGGGCGGAAGGTGTGGCGACTTGAGCGTGACCGACCCAGGATGGGTCGGCTATATAGCCGACCCGTTTCGGGTCGGAGTGGTTCAACAGCGGAATAACGGGTAGCACCAACTGTCGGCCGGAGGGGCGATTGCCATGGTTTCGATGGGGTTCGGCCGATTGTCGGTGCGCTCACGCCCGAGGTGAACACGGACCACCTCTCACGGCTGCACCGCCCCGGCAATCGGCCGTGGGAAGATAGGCTTGACGGCAGCATCTGTCCGGCCGAAAGTCGGTGCCACACGGTAGGAGCAGTTTTCGGACGGACTAGAGCAACCTACCAAATTGCGTTCCGCAGTGGATCAAAGAACAAATGCGTTTTGGCGTCGGCCGCCACGCCGAATCTCCTACCAACATGGTCCCCTGCGAGAACGAATAAAGTAATTTGCTCTAGATTCCGTGCTACGGTGGGCGCGTAAAAAAACCATGGCGTTCAGGATGAGCGCCATGGTTTTGGATTGCGGAAAGAAACTTCGCTCTAGCTCAGAGCATCCGGCTTAGGCAGCCAACTGCAACTTCGAGCCATACTTGCCAACGAGGGCCAAGCCTAGCATCGAGATGATGCCCCATGAGGCGAATGTGCTGGCTTCAGGAACGGCGATTGGATCATAAGTTCCCGACAATTGAACACGAAGGCCGACCGGATTATTCCCACTCGCATGTTCTTTATTCGGTACAATGAACTCTAATATGTTCTCGCCGACCTCGAAAAGGCCTGCTCCTTCCAATGTAAACCCATTAAAACTGGTGTACCCCAATGATATGAGCGCTCCCGTTCCCGTTGCCGGATTATCATTCACCAGAATGGTTGCTCCTGCATCATCCGAGGCCCAAGTCCCGGCAATCTTAACCGACGAAAGGTCGGTACCTTCCGGGAGTGTAAACTCGGTTCTGAACTTGTATGTACCTTGCGCGGTGCGATCAAGATCTGTAGCGACATTGTTATTGCTTGCTAAACCAACCGCAATCCAGCTTGAAAGAGTACCATTACCAGTTGGATACCAAGCACCACCTTGCACCGGATAGACATTCGACTGAGGGATTACTGGAGCTGTGTTGAGTGCGTTGCCCCCGACATCAGTAGTAAGGGCAACCCAATTAGCACCGTCCCACTTGGTAACCGTATAATTCCCATCAGTGCCATATGAGGAGTACGGAATACCAGTGCTGTATAGATCAGTGATCGCAAACGCGGCCGAAGCCGGTTTGCAGACCACAACTGCGGCTGCCATCACGAGAGCGAACAAAACTAATTTCCTAAGTTGCATGCAACCCTATTCCTTCGACTGAGGTGCTAAATTCGATCTGAGCTTACTTTCCTAAATAACCTACCGCCTTATTCAACAGGTGACAGAATAACGTACCCCCTAACCAGGTGCAATAGGCTTGCCTCAAAAATTTTAGAAAAATCGAAAAAGTCTTCCCATTCCACCTAAGCCACCAAAAGGGACAATCACCTTGCGGCCTCCTAAAATAGCCGCAAGGTATTCTTGCACAATAGTTTGCGACAGATCTAGCCGAGCTAAATCGATCGGAAGAAGGGTCGGGGGAACCAGTTGGGTTGTGGTTAAAAAATCCTTGAGAAAGTGGGGGACCCTCTAGAAATGCCCCCGGCGATGCTCTCGGGATGATGCAAATGCTTGCGGGCCCCGGAAGGGCCGAGGCGTGTACACGATTATGCAAGTGCTAGCATGGGAAACCGCGAAGCGGTTTAACACCATGGCCCAGGGTGCGCCGGAGGTCCGGCGCACCCTGGGCTCTGGAGTGAAACACCTTCGGCGTTCTTTGTGACAACACTTGCATCATCGTGATTAGCATGGGTGACGAGGCAACGTCATGGCCGATTCAACACAGCCCAAACAATCCTCTACTAATAACGGCCCGCGGCCTCTCCTGCGTCGTCTCGACCAGGCGGTTATTGCAACGTTGGTTTCGTTTGCGCTTGTCGGCATGACTATCTATTGGGTGATTCAAGGCGGCCCGCGGGGTGAGTTGATTGAGATCGATCGCGCTAAGCCGCTAGCGGCACGATATCTCGTCGACCTTAATAAGGCGGCGTGGCCGGAGTTTGCGGAATTGCCGGACGTTGGCGAGACGCTTGCGCGGCGGATTGTCGAATCACGCGAGACCGCCGGAGCGTTTCGCGATCATGGTGATCTGCGGCGCGTACGCGGGATTGGTCCGCGGATGCTGGAGAAGCTCAAGCCGTATTTATTGCCGATGCCGGGGCAACAGGAGGTGGCGGGGGACACTAAGCCGCAAGCGGAGTTGTGAGCGCGGCTGCGATGGGGTTTAGAGGATTAATCGTTATCTATGCAGTCGCCATTCTTGGATCGCGTGGCGATCCAGCTCTACATCGCGCTCCATCATTCGATTCATTTCGTCGAGTTTGTCTGGCGGTGCCAACTCCATCAGCCGTTTGACTGTAAGTGGAGCCGCTGTTTGTTCGATGCGCGCATCGAGCACCTCGGCAAGGTAGAGCGTGCGGTCGCCGGTATTCATTTGCGTCTCCACGCGACAGTCGAGCCAGGCGATCGCGCCTGCGAGAATCGGCGAGCCGGTGTCGCTCTGGTGCGTGGCAAGTCCTAGGAACTTATCGGTATCCCGGCCCGAAGGAATTCCGAATCGCCACACCCAATCGAGATGGGCCTCATCGATCAGGTGCATGCAAAACGCTTTGCCCCGCTCGATCAGCTCATGCGTGTAATGATGCCTGGCCAGGCCGACGGTGACTCGCGGCATGGTGGGCACGAGCGAGGCACGGGAGACATAGGTTGCGATCAGGCCGGATCGGTGGTGGCCGTCGCTCGCCGTGATCAGCCAGATCTCACGATCCAAGTGGCGGAAAATTTCAGTAAATGTATCGGTTTTCATAGTGACGGACTGTTATCCCCTTTCTCCCCAGGATGATGCAAGTGTTCTCGGTTGCACAGCGGTAGCGATACTATTTGTGATTAGCTTCGCAGGCCAGGTTGCCTGTAGGACAGACAATCCTGTCCGTCCTTCGGAAATCGACGGACAGGATTGTCCGTCCTACGATCAAACGGTATCACCGCTCGCACGGCTTCTCATTTGGCCTGTTCTATGTCAGGCGGTAAAATGCAGGATTCGCTTCGCCGCTCAGGAACGGCTCAATAAATAGCTTCCCGATTTTCGGAATAATCACGGAGACACAGAGAGCACGGAGGGAACAAATTGGGAATGTGGAACGGGGAATGGGGAGTTTTCATTCCCCACTCCTCGTTCCACATTCCCAACTTGAATTCTCTGTGTCCTCTGTGCCTCTGTGGTGAATCCTACCTGTCGAAGCTATTTCTGAATCATCCCTTGGGATCAATCGATGAAATTTCAATTGCAAGCACCATTTCAGCCGGCCGGAGACCAGCCGCAGGCGATCAAGGAATTGGTCGCGGGCCTTCGCTCCGGGCGAAACGAGCAGGTGCTGATGGGCGTCACGGGCTCGGGCAAGACGTTTACGATGGCGAACGTCATTCAGGAGCTGCAACGCCCTGCCCTGGTCCTCTCGCACAACAAAACCCTCGCCGCGCAGCTCTACTCCGAGTTCAAGGAATTCTTTCCGTACAACTCGGTGAACTACTTCATCAGCTACTACGATTATTACCAGCCCGAGGCGTACATTCCGCAGCGCGATATTTATATCGAGAAAGACGCCTCGATCAACGAGGAGATCGACCGGCTGCGGCTGGCGACGACCAGCTCGCTCGTGAGCCGGCCAGATGTGATCGTCGTGGCCAGCGTCTCGTGTATCTACGGCTTAGGATCACCGGCCGACTATAAAGCCATGATGGTCGGCGTCGCGGTCGGTGACATACTCGATCGCGATGCCATGCTCTCGAAGCTGATCGACATTCAATACGAGCGCAACGACACCGACCCGTCGCGCGGCAAATTTCGCGTGCGGGGAGACTCGGTCGAGATTTGGCCGAGCTACGAGGAGTTCGCCTATCGCCTGGAGTTTTGGGGCGATGAGGTCGAGCGGCTCTCGATCATCAATCCCACGTCGGGGGAAGTGATCGACAAACTCGAGCAGGTCTACATCTACCCGGCCAAACACTTCGTGCTACCGGAAGAGCGCATTCACAACGCCGTCGACGAAATTCGCAAGGAGCTGCGCGAGCAGCTCGAGTCGTTCAAATCGCAGGGCAAGCTGCTCGAAGCACAACGGTTGAGCGCGCGGACGCGGTATGATGTGGAAATGATGATGGAGATGGGCTACTGCCCAGGCATCGAAAACTACAGCCGGCCGTTGAGCGGGCGGAACGCGGGAGAGCCGCCTTATACGCTGTTTGATTTTTTTCCGAAGGACTATTTGCTATTTGTCGACGAATCGCATGCCACCGTGCCGCAAGTCGGCGCGATGTTCAACGGCGACCGGAATCGCAAAATAACGCTCGTGGAGCATGGCTTCCGCCTGCCGAGCGCGCTCGACAACCGCCCGCTAAAGTTCGACGAATGGCGCGAGCGGATCGGGCAGGCGGTATACGTATCGGCAACGCCCGGTCCTTATGAACTGGAACGCACCGGGGGTGAAGTTGTCGAACAAGTGGTGCGGCCGACCGGGCTGCTCGATCCGGTGATCGAGGTCGTTTCGGCGCGCGGGCAGGTGCCGCATTTGTTGGGCGAGATCCGCCAGCGCGCGGCCGCCAACGAACGCGTGCTGGTAACGACGCTCACCAAACGCCTGGCCGAGGATCTTTCCGCCTACTTCACCGACGAAGGCCTCCTCTGCAAGTGGCTCCACAGCGAGCTCGATGCGTTCGAGCGCGTCGAGCTGCTGCGCGATCTTCGCCAAGGAAGATTTCAGGCGCTCGTGGGCGTGAACCTATTGCGCGAAGGTCTCGATCTGCCGGAAGTGTCACTCGTCGCTATCCTTGATGCAGACAAGGAAGGCTTTTTGCGTAGCGAAACGTCGCTGATGCAAACGATCGGGCGGGCGGCCCGCAATGTGAACGCGAAGGTGATTCTTTACGCCGATAAAGTGACGGCCGCGATGCAGCGCACGATGGACGAAACGGCTCGTCGGCGGGCGCTGCAAGAGGCCTACAATAAAGAGCACGGCATCACGCCCGAGACAATCAAGAAGGCGATCTTCGCCGGCATCGAATCGCAAGCCGCGGCCCACGCCGAGGCGAACGCGAAGGTTGGCATGACCGACGAAACCCAGTACATCACCGAGGAATATATCTCGGAGTTGGAAGCAGAAATGTACGCGGCGGCTGAGGCGATGGAATTCGAACGGGCGGCGATCATCCGCGATCGAATTGGCCAGATGCGCGACCAGATTGGCAAACCGATCGCCGCGGTAAAAGAGAAAGAGCCAGGCGGAAAGAAACGGGGCAAAAAGAAATCGGGAGACCCAGCGCAATGGAAGGGCCGCGTGCCACGGCCGAAGAAGAGTATTTGAATGGGGAATCTCGAAGCCGTCGACGTCAGGTAACTATTGAGCCCGTGGATTGATCAATGGGTCGCGTTTGAAGATTCGAACGCCAATTCTATTGCACATTGTGATTCACCTAGGCGGAGTCTCTGCATTGCACAAAGTGCTCTCGGACTCTCGCTTACATTGGCGAATAGCGATTGGAAAAAAGCTGTAGTTTATTATCATTGGAATCGCGATACGACTCTCCGAGGGAATCCACGCGAGTTTCGACTCGGCGGCCGCCGTTGATCGCGACATCGCTTGCAAACAAAATGCTTCGCCTTTTTCCAGGCGCGTAACACATGACGACCGATCGTCCGCTCATATCGATTGTAGTGCCTGCATTCAACGAAGCGGCCACTATCGAAACGACGCTCGGAAGAGTGCAAAGCGCCTTGGCAAAACATCGATTCGAAATCATCGTCGTCGACGACTACTCCACCGACGGCACGGCCGCCATTGTCGAAAAGCTAAGCGGTGGACCAATCCGAACATTTTGCCACAGGCACAACCAAGGCAAAGGCGCCGCTCTACGGACCGCCTTTGAACAGGTCGTCGGCGAGGTCGTCGTTGTTCAAGACGCCGACTTGGAATATGACCCTCGGGATATTCCCAGCCTGATTCAGCCGATCCTCGACGGGCATGCCGATGTCGTCTATGGTTCACGATTCCGGGGCCAATCTCAGCGCGTTCACATGTTCTGGCATCAGTTAGCCAATAGTTTGCTGACCACGTTCTCAAACATGCTGAACAACCTGAGCCTCTCCGACATGGAGACGGGTTACAAGGCGTTCCGCAAGTCGGTGTTGGACAAAATCACAATTCGCGAAAATTACTTCGGCGTCGAGCCGGAGCTCACCGCCAAAATCGCGAAGCTCCGGTGCCGTGTGTATGAAGTCCCCATTTCCTATCACGGCCGAGATTATATTCAAGGTAAAAAGATCGGCTTCCGCGATGCGGTTCGCGCCGCCTGGTGTATCGTGCGTTATCGATTCGCGGATTGAGCGGTACTTTGCTTGAACTTACCGTGGAGCTTTGGACGCTGGCGTAATCGGCGTCGCTAACGCATCTAAGTTCTGCCGAGCCATCTTCAGCCCGGAATCGATCGATAAAGCCTGCTGGTATAGCTCGATTGCCTCCGAAAATAGCGGAAATAAGCGCAAAAAGCCTGCTCAACGACTTTCCACCGTAGGCGCCGCATATTCAAAAAAACGTTGTAAAATTTCCTTGACAATTATTTTGGCCCCCCATAGTGTAGTAAAAGCCTGTCATCCAGGAGCATCTGACGCGTAAACCGCTCTGAGTTGCATCACTTTAACCATGGGGGGAATTCAATGGAGTTACGGGTTCGGCTTTTCGTTTTCGCGCTGGTTGTCTGTTCCGCGCGGTGTTCATTGGCTGCGTTTAATTATTCTTCAATCGGTTCGACCTACTATCAAAACTTCGACACCCTCGCTTCTTCGGGCAGATACCACGATTGGAATAATAACGTCACCATCGAGGGTTGGTACTTATTTCGAGTAACGGCTCCAGGAAATTCGACGCCCTATCCAATCACGGGTTACGACGCATCCGACGGCCTGACCACTCGAACGCAGTTTTATAGCTATGGCGTGGATGGCGATCCCGATCGCGCTTTGGGTGGAATCGGCGGCGGAACCTTCGGAAATGGTGATGACCAGATAAGCACCCCCTCTCCGAACCAGATATGCGGCTGGATCGCGGTCAGCTTGTTGAACAATACGGGCGCGATACTCAATGACTTCACTGTTTCCTACGACGGAGAACAATGGCGAGACGCGGGCGACAACGAACCTCCGTATGCTCAAACGATGGTGCTGCAATATGGATTCGGGGCCGATTTCGGTTCGGTAGCTTCGTGGGTTTCTCCTGGCGATACGTTTGATTTCACTTCGCCCCGGTTCACGAAGAATGAAGGGGAAATCGACGGAAACAGCACGGGGCTCGACACAGGACTGGGGGGAACGATCTCGGATATATCCTGGCAACCAGGAGAAACGCTTTGGATCCGCTGGGTCGAAAAAAATGACCTGGGGCTGGACCATGCGCTCGCGATCGATAACTTTTCGTTCTCGTCCGGCGTGGCAAATCTAAGCGCTGTTCCGGAGGTCAGTACATTTGTCGGTTTCGGGTTGGGGCTGAGTTTCCTTGTCGGTGTCGTTTGGCTTGGGCGACGGATGGGTGTGAACGTGCTTAAGACGCTTGGTTAGCGCACGCGTTCGCAGGCCGGAAACCAAGCGGTTTCCGGCTTTTTCGGGCTGGAGGGTTTGTTGGCGCTAAGCCGCAAGCGGCGGTTGGGCGTTGAGCTTAAGGCTTAAGTCGTTAGTGCATGGTGTTTTGCTCCCTGGGTTTGTTGTTCC
>CAZGMU010000162.1:9366-10078 GCA_964526975.1 uncultured Planctomycetaceae bacterium | reverse complement strand
TGGCGGTGGTGGCTACCGAGGAGGTGGCGGCGGCGGTGGCGGCAAGCGCTGGTAATCCCAGTGCTTCCCTGGTCCGCTATCGTCAAAGGCGCTTCGGTTGCCGAGTGCGATAAACAATCGAATGAGCCCGCTGATGTGCAAAACACATAGCGGGCTTTTTCGTGAACCAGCTTTGCCTGGTTGACGTAACACTTGCTCGCCATAGGACGGCAGGCTACGCTGCGGTTATGGACAAACAGCGGTTATTGCAAACATTGGCAGAGTTACGTGCGGAGATCGCGCAGACTAAGAGCGTTGATCCTGAGACTGCTGAATTGCTCGATTCGGCCGTGCAGGATCTAAAAGGTGAACTCGACAAGCTAGGCGTCAAGCCAGCCGAGGAGGCGTCGTCGGCGACCTCGGGACTCAAGGATGTGCTGCTCAAATTTGAGTCGGAGCATCCGCAACTGTCCGAAGCGGTCGGTAAGGTAGCCGATGCGCTGGCGGCGTTAGGTATCTAACGTACTTTTCGAAACGACCTGTCTTTTTTCATTATAGTTTTTCGATGACTACAAGTTTCGGCCACCGGGTGTTGCCTTGTTTGTTGGTCAGCGACATGCGACGGTCGCTGCAGTTCTATTTGGAAGTGCTCAGCTTTACGCAAACCGGTTACTATCCGATCGAGAGTGACCCGATTCGGACCGAAGTGCGGCGCGATGACGTAGCGTTAGTG
>CAZGMU010000162.1:4410-9356 GCA_964526975.1 uncultured Planctomycetaceae bacterium | reverse complement strand
GCGGCATTGCCGAGACACCGGCATTCACCGGCGCCTTTTACATTTTTCCCGATAGCATCGATCGCTTGGCGGAGGTGTTACAAGGTCGCGTTCCGTTTGCCTGGGGACCCGAGAGCACCGACTTTGGTATGCGCGAGTTCGCGATTCGCGATCCGGATGGGTATACGTTGGTGTTCGCGGAGCGGGCGAGAGCGTGAGAGGGTTACGTAGCCACAAAAGGCACGAAAAGTCGCAAAAATGATAACTGACTTCGCAAGAATTCGGTTTCTATGAATGCGTTTGGGCTCTGGCGAGTTCAACTATAAGAGCTTTTAGGTAAAGGCTCGCTTGCTGGCGGTTGGGCCGCGGGCGGCGATGGCGGCGTTGATCGTGGCGACTTGATCTGGGGTTAGTTGCCAGCCCATGGCGCCGGCGGTTTCCTCGATTTGCGCTGGCCGCTTGGCGCCGCAGAGGGCCGAGGTGATGCCGGGTTGGCTGATCGTCCAATTCACGACGACTTCGGCGACTGTGTGGCCGGCCGATTCGGCGACCGCTCGCAACTGATCGATGAAGTCCTGATTTTTCTGAAGCTCGTCTCCCTGATACATCGGGTAGTTGCGGCGACTGTCTCGCTCGTCGAGCGCTTTGTCGCGAGAAAGCTTGCCGGCGAGCAGCCCTTTCATAAGAGGCCAGTAGATCATGACGGCAACATTGTGTTTTTGACACCACGGGATGGTCTGCTGCTCGATGCCGCGTTGCAGCATGTTGTAAGGCAACTGTGTGGCGGTGATGGGGCAGATGGTATTGAACTCTTCCATTTGCTCGACGGTTAGATTGGAGACGCCAACCGAGCGAGTTTTTCCCTGTTCCATCATTTTGCGCAGCGCCGCGGCGGAATCGGCCAGCGGTGTTTTTTCATCGTAGGCGTGAAGGTACATCAACTCAACGTGATCGGTGCCCAGGCGGCGGAGCGATTCTTCGCACTCCAATTGCAATCGTTCCGGGCGATTGTCGGTGACCATGGCGCCGTTTTCGTAATGGATGCCGCATTTCGTGGCGATGACCATTTCATCGCGACGGCTGGGGCTCGCTAGCGCTCGGCGGATGAGATTCTCGCTTTCACCATGGGGGCCGTAGACGTGGGCCGTGTCGAGATGGTTGATGCCGACATCGAAGCACTTCTGAATGGTGGCGATGCTATCGGCATCGTTCACTCCCAGTGTGGTGACGCCCGCGATTGGCCAGCAGCCGAGGGCGACAGCAGAGACGTTGAATCCAGAGCTTCCCAGTGGTCGAAGGTCGGTGTTGGTCATAATTTCAATAGATATGGCGAGTATCAGTGTTTTACCATGGATGGTTTGCCGGGCACGTAGGGACAGCAATCGATTGGGCAGACGTCGTGGCTGGGGCCGAGGTTGCCGAGAGCGAGGCGTGTGGGCTTGTCGGTAAGCCGTTCTTCGACGAGTTCGCGAATCATGCGGACAAATCGGGGATGGGTGCCGACCGTGGCGGCGCGGACCATGTGGATGCCGAGTGCTTCGCATCGGTGGCGGACTTCGGTATCCAGGTCGAACAGGATTTCCAAGTGGTCGGAGATAAAGCCGATCGGGACGATGACCACATCGCGGAGCGGCGAGTGCTCATGCCGTGACTGGATGAAATCGCCGATGTCTGGCTCGAGCCACGGTTGCCGCGGGGGGCCGCTGCGGCTTTGGTAGACGAGCGACCAATGGGTGCGGCCGGCGCCTTGGGCTACCAGGCGGCTTGCTTCACGCAACTGCTCTTCGTAGCGGCAATTGTCGGCCATCGATTGCGGAATGCTGTGGGCCGTGAAAATCAATTCGGCGGCGTCGCGGCGATCCGTCGGTATCTGCTCGAGCGCGGCGCGAACGTTTTCAATCATTGGTTCAATGAAACCGGGGTGGTTGAAAAACACGCGGAGTTTGTCGACTTGCGGCGCATCGGGGCCGACGTCGGCTTGGGCCGCGGCGACGTTCTCCCGATATTGGCGGCAACTGGAGTACGAACTATAAGCGCTGGTCATGAATGCCAAGGCGTGGCGCACCCCTTCGGCGGCCATTTGGCGGAGCGTATCGGGCAAGAGGGGATGCCAATTGCGGTTGCCCCAGTAGATGGGCAAGTGGGGGCCATAGGTTGCCAGCTCGGCTTGGAGCGCGGCGATCAGCGCTCGATTCTGGTCATTGATAGGACTGCGGCCGCCGAATTCGTGATAGTGCTTGGCGACTTCGAGCATGCGCTCGCGGGGCACGTTGCGGCCACGCAGGACGTTTTCCAGAAACGGCAGAACATCTTCCGGCGCATCGGGACCGCCAAACGATACGACTAGCAAGGCATCGTATGGTTGGGACATTCGGGTTTTACCGTTTGGCAGTCTTGCGGCCCAGCTTGCGTTCTTCCGCGCGGCTGAGCTCATCGTCGAGGGGGCTGATCTTGTGCTTGATCGCGATGCGAGTCAGCACGGCCGCCTTGCTGACGCCAAGGCGCTCTTTGGCCTGGAATTGATGGTTCTCGACGGTCCAGCGCGACATGCCCAGGATGGTGGCGATTTCGTGGCTGGTGCATCCGAGGCTGGTCAGCCGGACGATCTGGCGTTGTCGCGGACTGAGCGAGGCGACACGAGCTTTCATGGAGTCGGGCATAAAAGCTCCGGGTCATAAGGGGGCGCGAAAATGGGCCCGGCTTTCGCGACGGGCGTAAGGGCTTTGCTCAGAAAATCGCGCTAAGCCGCAAGCGGTTGAGGACGGTTCTCTGGTACAGGTCTATCTTGTGGTTTGACGTGAATTTCTGGGTAAAGCCGAGCGTAAGGCATTATCCAGAATCCTGCCCTAGTTTTCCAGGGGCTGGGGGCGCGGAAGGGGAAGACGGAGAAAGGTGCTGTTTGGTGGCTGTGCAGAGAGGAGATTTGTTTTGTGGAGGGGGTTTTACCAGGATGTTGAGCTAAGCCGCAAGCGATTGAACAACGCTTGGCTTTGTGTTTAAGTATTTGAGGGCTGGGGGATGGGCACGGCGTCAAGTTGTCGCCCCATGGGAGGCCGTCGCTGCCGCGGCTGCCGCGGCGGCTTGCTCGATCACGGTTTGCGATGTCTGGCCACGTACGGAAACGAGGGAGGTCGGAGCGCCGACGCCGTATCCGCGCATCGGGTTGTGCCACAGAATGTTTCCCGTGAGCGGGTCAAGGCAGTAGATGTAGCCATTCGTGGAGACGATGAGCCGATCGAAGTCCAGCAGCATCGTGACGTAGCCGCTTTTCATTTGGTCGTTGGACCAGACGATTTCGCCTGTGTCGCGATTGAGTGCGACAGCGTATCCATTGAGCCCGACGAATATGAGTTGTTCCACGGTCATGTGCAGAGCCCTTCGGAAAAATGGCGATGCGCGGTAGGCTGCCTCTGGGCCGTTCCTTTGCGCCAGTATGGTGGAATGCCGTTCCGGCGAAAAGAAGGGGAGGCCGAAACCTGGATGGTTGGCGCTACCAGGTAGTATTCTGCATAAGGGGAGAAATCTTGGGTGATTAGTTCGTTGGGAGTTAATTACTCTGGGGTGCCATTCTACGCTGTCAACCCTCAAAAGAGTCTCACGCAGAGGCGCGGAGGCGCAGAGTAAGGAATGGAACCACAAAGGCCACGAAGATCACGAAGAAGAACGAATGAGCAGATCTTTTTTACAGCCACTTCCCAAATTCTTCGTGCCCTTCGTGCCTTAGTGGTTCCATTCATTCTTATCTTTGCGCCTTCGCGCCTTTGCGTGAGATTATCCATCGTACAAGCCAACCGTAGAACCATGGTTTCTACGAATGGTTTGATTCGGAAAAGGATTATCGGCGGCGGGGCAAGGGGCCGCAGAGGAGGGCGGTGGCGAGAAGAGTGATGAATGTGGCCGTGGCCGGTTCTGGGACGGCTGCTTGCAGGAGATCGCCGGCACCGCTTCCGGTGGGTGTTTGGCCGAAGTGGGATCGCCAGACATCGTAGTCGGCAGTGGTGACGGTGCCGGGCGTGGAATCGTTGGGGAGAGAGACGGACTGACCCAAGTATCGCCGCCAGAGGACATAGTCGGCAGCGTCGACCACGTTGTTTGCATTGTAGTCGCCTGGTACGCCAGTCGGCGCGACGATCGTCGCCAAGCGGAAGCCCACGCTTTCGCTTTCGGAGGTTGGATCGCTGTTGAGGCGAGTCGCAGAGCTAATCGCTGTCGCGTTGGAATCAAAAGCGCCGCCGCGACGCACGCGGCTGGAGGTGACGCTATTGTAGGTTTCGGTCCATTCCCAAACGTTGCCACTCTGGTCGAAGGTGCCGTAGGCGCTTTTGGAGAGCGCGTAGCCACCGGCGGTGGTGAGGGGGTAGCTCTCGTTTTGAGTGAAAGCGTCGGTGTAATAGTTGGCGGAATTCGATGTATCATCTTCGGGCAGGCTGTTGTCTGGCGCTGTATTGGAATGGGTGGCGTAATCGTAGTACGTAGATGTCGTGCCGTCGTAATAGGCGGCTTTGTACCATTGGTTTTCGGTGGGCAGAAACCAAGTCGCGCCTGAGTTTCGCGTAACGCCGACACCGGTGGACATCGTATACGCGCCGGTCTCTGTCGACGCGCTGGCTGTCGCGCCGTTGTTCACCCAATTGGCGAAGCGGGCGGCGTCGTACCAGGAGACGAAGTTGACCGGCTTGTCGGCGTAGCTGTAGTTCGTTTCGAAGGGGCCGCCGTCTGGCACATCGGGTTTAATGCTATACGTGTAACTGCCGGAAGCGCCGGAACGGAGGATGCCGCCGCGGGTGTAGAACGACATGTTGGTGTTGTAGAGGCCGTATGGATCGCTGGCGGCGACGGCGTTGAGGAACATCACGTACTGGGCGTTCGTGACTTCGGTCGCGGCGATTTTGTATGTGGTCGAGACGCTGCCAAAAATGCCGCCTTGAATGCGAGCTGGGTTGCCGGGGTTGCCAACGGTGACCGTA
>CAZGMU010000162.1:0-4400 GCA_964526975.1 uncultured Planctomycetaceae bacterium | reverse complement strand
TATCGATCGTGATGGCCTGGGCGGAGAGCGCTGGAATGAGCGCAATGGCCGCTATGAACGCGAGCGCGTATTTCATGGCATGCCTCTTTTGCTGGTTCCGGTGCGCAGGATGTCCCTGCCGCTATTATACCTAGAGGTGTGGCGGTGTCGCGATTTTGTCGGGGCTTAAGGGTGATTGGAAAATTGTCTCTAACGCACCCTCACCCCGGCCCTCTCCCAAGGGGAGAGGGGGGAAGAGGTTATAGTTTTGGCGTGAAATCGGCGTCTTTTTCGATGCCGAGGGCGAATTGGGCGAGGAGGTCGGCGGACTGGTCGATGTCGTCGAGGGAGATCATTTCGACGGCGCTGTGCATGTAGCGGTTGGGGATGCTGACGAGGCCGGCTGCCACGCCGCCGCGGGCGAGCTGGATGGCGTTGGCGTCGGTGCCGGTGCCGCGACCGCTGGCGCCCCATTGGAGCGGAATTTTGGCGGTTTCGCCGGCGGCGCGGAGGCGATCGACGACATGCGGGTTCATGTTGGGGCCGCGGTAGACGACCGGGCCGCCGCCGAGCTTGATGTCGCCTTCCTGGGTTTTGTCGATCGTGGGGCAGTCGGTGGCGTGGGTGACGTCGACGGCGATGCCGACATGGGGATGGACGCCATACGCGCTGGTGATCGCGCCGCGGAGACCGATTTCTTCCTGCACGGTGGCCACGGCGTAGACTGCGACATTCAAGCCACCTTGCTTCTTCGCGCGACGGAGTGCTTCGAAAGAAACCCAAAGGCCGGTCTTATTGTCCATGCCGGGCGAGTTGGCCAGATTGTTGCGCATTTCCTGGTAGCCCAACTCAAGTGTGACCGGATCGCCGATGGAGACGTACTTCGAAGCTTCCTCTCGGTCCTTTGCGCCGATGTCTAGCCACAGCTCTTTGGTTTTCACTACTTTCTTGCGTTCGTCCTCGTCGAGCAAGTGGATCGCTTTACGAGCAATCACTGCCGGGATTGGGCCGCTGGCCGAGTAGACCGTCATACGCTGGCCGATGAGTTGCTGCGGATCCCAGCCGCCGATCGTGTTGGTGTAGATGTAGCCGTTTTCGTTGATGTGGGAGACGATCAGGCCGATTTGATCGGCGTGGCCGGCGTACATGACGCGAAGCGGCGCGCCGGGATTGCAAACCGCGATGACGTTGCCGTGCAGGTCGGTGTTGATTTCGTCGGCGAAATCGGCGGCGTACTTGCGCACGATTTCTTGCACGGGCTGCTCGTAGCCGCTGGGGCTGGGTGTTTCGAGGATGTCTGTGAAGAATTTCTTAGCGGCAGTTTCCATGATTGGTTGGTCCGTTGTCCGTGGTTTGTGGTCCGTTGTTAGTGCTGGCAGGGTGGTGATTTTCTCACTGTGGCACGCTGGATTCGTCGATGAGAACCGAGCGAGTCTTGTTGAATGGATACTTGGGGAGCTGGGTATTTGTTGGCGATGAAAGGTCGTTTGAAAGCACTGGTGGTGATAGTATTGCTACTGCCCTTTGGTGGCTGTAGTTGCTGGTGTGATGGTCCGCCCAAGCATTTGTTTTCGTGGATTGATCGTCATTGCTTTGTGGCTGATTGGATGAACGATCATTCTTGCACGAGTTGCCGCTACAGCGCCAATAACTGTTCGCCGAAGCCAGTGACGAGCCGCGTTTACACGGCCGATACCGATCCGGTGCCTAATGTTGCTAGCAAGAATCAGCCGGCTAGCCTGTAGCTGAATTCGTCAGAATTCGGACTCATTCCAATGCGACCGAATTCTTGCGAATTCAGCTACGCATTGGTGATGCTTCTCTGGCTGACCCTGACGATTGTAGCGGTTTTGCTCATCGATCGGGAGTCTCTCCGACGATGATACCAATGACCACACGGCCCGATTGAAATTGCTGCGCTGAGGGCGAGGGCAGTTCCGGGGGGAATGGCTTATCTTGGGCCGTGGGGGATTCTCCTCGTTTGTTCTTGCACGCGTAGCGGCGTCTGACGAAGACGCGATTGCGGTTTCCGCCTGGCTGAAATCGCCTACATACACGAGGGGGCTTTCGATGCGCCATCTGCTTTTTGTCGCTGCCGCGCTGGCCGCGATTTCGTTCACTCCGACGACGACGCACGCCAACATTTTTGGCCTGTTTGGATTTGATTGCGGCGGCGGACACAACTGCGGCTGCGGACGCGGCGGATGCTGCAGCAGCGGGTGTGGCTGCGAGCAAAGTTGCTATTGTGATCAGCCTTGTGGCTGTGGAGTTAGCTGCTGCGAGCCTGCTTGTGGTTGCGGGAGTGGCTGCTTCGCGAATGGTCGCCAGTTTGCAGGACAGAAGTTTCAGTGTGGTTGTAAATCTTATGTGCCGATTTGCCCCTGCACGGGGCCGTGTGGCGATTGTTGCCAGAGTGGTTGCGGCGCGTGTTGCGAGCCGGCCTGTGGTTGTGAATGCGGCGGTTGTTGCGAGCCGACTTGTGGGACGGGTTGCAGCGCGTGCTGTGCGCCTTGCCAGCCGCGGAAGTGTTGCTTGAAGAATTGCGGCTTCTGTAGCGGCTTGGGGCATGTTCTGGGCGCCGTCTGTGCTTGCAGCCCATGTGCGGGTTGCAATGGCGAGACTTATTGGAGCGAATGGCACAACGATCCGCCGCGCTGCCAGGATCCGTGCAATTGCCAAGGCCAATGGATTGGTCCTGGAGCCGGATCGAGTTGCCCTTGCGATGGTGGTTGCGTGGGGGCGCAGAGTGGCCCTTATCGTGCGAACAATTACGCTGCTGCTCCGGCTCGTGGCAATACGATGAATCAACCGATGGTCGCGCAGACCAAGCGGCCGGTGCAATCGCAGCCGGTGCGAACGGCGGCTCGGCCGGTGAGCCGCGGGCAGGTGCAACCGAACGCGCAGCAGGCTGCTCGACCGATTCAGTGGTAGGCGGTCGGGGGGTGAGTAGCTGAATTCGCAAGAATTCGGATACTTTCCAGGTGCCAATTTTTTTGAATTCAGCTACACGGTGTCAGACACAGCCTGACCTACTTGAGAAACAAGCGCTGGGCGTTCGCCGTTGTTTGAGCGGCGAACGCCTCTGGCGTTTGGCCGCGGACCACTGCCAGGCAAGTAGCGGTGTGGAGGACGTGAGCCGGTTCGTTGCGTTTGATTTTTCGCATCGGTTCCGGTGAAAGATAGGGGCTGTCGGTTTCGATGAGGATGCGGTCGGCCGGCACCGTGGCGGCGACGGCGCGCAGCCCTTCCGATTTTTTGAATGTGACCATGCCAGCGAAGCTGATGTAGAGGCCCATCGCCAGGCATTCGTCGGCCATTGCCTGGCTGCCGGTAAAGGAGTGCATGACGCCATTGAGTGGGCCGCGCTCGTGGGCTTCACGGAGCATAGTGAGGATGTCTTCGTCGCAATCGCGCATGTGGACGATGAACGGCAGGCCGCGCTCTTGTGACAGGCGGATGTGGCGGTCGAAGTAGTCTTGTTGCACTTCGAAGGGAGTGAAATCCCAGTAGCGATCGAGGCCCGTTTCGCCGATTGCGACGACGCCGGGTTCTGCGAGCATCGCGACGATGCGGTCCCAGTCTCCCGATTTTGCTTCGGCTAAATAGTTGGGCTGCATGCCGACCGCGGTGTGGATGCCGGCGAACTCAGCGGCTAGCTTGACGCAGGCCGCGCTGGTATCGGCCGAGATGCCGATGGCGATGATGTTCTCGACGCCGATGCTGCGCGCGCGCTCGATGACTTCGGCGCGGTCGGGATCGAACTCGGCCTGATCCAAGTGGGCGTGGGTGTCGAAGAGCTGCATCGGGCGTTGCGGTTCGGGGAAGGCGACGCCGAAGCGCGACGGCTAGGGCGCTGCGATCTTATTGGGCGCGTTAAGAGCGGCGGATTGTTTCTCGAGCAATTCCAGGTTGCCTTTGGCGAGGCCAAGAGCTTCGGAGGCCAGGAACTGAGCCGAGGGGGCGAGGCGGAGGACGTCGGCGCACTTTTCGAGATCGAGGATATCTTGCCGGCCGCAGTCGATGGCTTCTTGCAGGAGGAAGTCGATGCCCAGGTCGTGGGTGTCGGTGAACTCGATGGGGAAGTCGCCGTGGTCCGGGAGGCCGGCCGATTCGAAAATGTGTTGGCTGACCCGCTCGGCGAGCGCGTCTTGCCCGGCGACAATTTGCTCGATCGTTTTCATAATGCCCTCGCGTCCCGGAGGCACGTAGGGGCGGGCGTACAGCATGTATTGCGGGAACGAGCGCTCGAGCAGCTCCAGCACGCGGTTGAGAACGTTGATCGTATCGGTTGATGGCATGGACTAGCTTGGGGAAAGGAGGCGGGGCCGTTACATCAACAATTGTTCGGTGGCGGCGCGGGCCAGTTCGAGGATGCGAGACGGAAGCAAACCGTAGATGATCACCGGAAGGGCGACCACCAG
>CAZGMU010000161.1:9641-10269 GCA_964526975.1 uncultured Planctomycetaceae bacterium | reverse complement strand
GAATCTCCCACCAACACGGTCTCCTGCAAGAACGAATAAAAGTAATTTGCTCTAGCTAAACATCCGTACATAGTTGCCATGACCAAGCGAGTTGAAAGGCTCGCTAAATCCCCCCCAACTACCTATCGCTGCCTGAGGAATTCTGTACCAGCAGAATTTCTAGGGATTGTTTCGTCTGCTACGCGTTTTCCTAACTGGCTGCTCTGTAAGAACTTTAGGAAAGCGCGCCCGGCAGGACTCGAACCTGCAACCCCTGGTTCCGAAGACCAGTGCTCTATCCATTGAGCTACGGACGCATGGGCTCCGAGATTAGCGGAGCCGACGGATTTATTCTATCCGACAGGCAAAGCGCGCGGTAGTCGCCTGCGGCCCGGCAGATTTGACGACTTCGGCGTTTGTAGTGCGCAGGGCATGGTGGTTAGGATTGCTAACCGCCGCCGACTACTTCCCCTGTCGAACATTCTCTCGCATGTGCTGATGACATTGCGCGCAGGTCACGTTCATACGCACCAGATCAAGCGTCGCGGCGTCGGCGTTGCGCTCTTGCGCGTGCCGCTCCAAATCGGTGGCCACTTCCTGGAAATTCTTGCTTAGCAAGTTGTAGCGCGGCGTCGGATCAGACACATGC
>CAZGMU010000161.1:0-9543 GCA_964526975.1 uncultured Planctomycetaceae bacterium | reverse complement strand
AACGTCTTGGCTGCGTCCTCTACCTGATCAAATTTATCGAGCGTAATACCTTCCAGCACTCGGTCCATCTGCTTGAGCTTGTCGCGCATCAATGCCTGGTTGCTCGTAAGATCTTTGGGCTTGGTGGCTTTGTGCTCCTCTGCATGGCCACTGCCAGAAACCAATATGCTTCCCCCTACTAACATCGCCATGACAAAAAAATTGCTCCGCATTGTCCGCGCTCCGTCATCTCAGGTTAATACATCAATTTCCAATAGAGAGTTCTAATGCGACCGGCCAATGAATGCTAGTCCGATCGGAAACCAGCTCAGCAACGTGTCAAAGAGCTTTCGCTTGGTGAAAACCGGTGAAGTTAGTGTTCTCCTTTGCCGCGCCAATCGAGAGAATAGCTGACAGGCTAGCAATGGAAAACAGGCCTGATTCCGGCGAGTTGTTCGCGCAGAGGTACGGAGGCGTAGGAAGAGCAGATTCGTGTTCTATACTCACTCTTTCTCTGCGCCTCTGCGTGAGCCTGTATTGCTTTCGAAAAAAGGAAACGCAATGCGTACCTACTCATTCATGCTCGGCACATTATTCCTAATCGTTTTTTCGGGACTCACACGCGCCGATACGCTCACCGATATCCGCCAACGCGGCACGCTCCGTTGGGGTGGCGACGACCAGGGCGGCGGGCCTTATATTTACGAAGGACCCGACAAAAAACTCGCCGGTTTCGAAGTCGAGCTAGCCGACTACTTGGCTAAGGAGCTCAGCGTGCGCAACGAGCTAGTCACGTCCGAATGGGAAATGTTGCCACAAAAGCTCGACCGTGGCGGCATCGACTTGGTGCTCAACGGCTACGAATGGTCGGCCGAGCGGGAGAAATCGTGGACATCGACCGTTCCCTACTACATCTACAAACTCCAGCTCATGGCGCGCAAGGACGACGCGTCGATTCGGTCGTGGGACGACTTGCGTGCGCCGGCCGGTCAGCTTCGCAAACGCATCGGCGTCCTCCGCGACTCGGCCGCCGAACGGTATGTTATCCAACAATTCGGCGACACGGTCGAGCTAAAAGGCTACCCGGAGATCATCAACGTCATGAAGCTCGTCGAAGAAGGCCGACTCGACGCCACGGTGCAAGACGTCCCGGTTGCCGCCTTCTACGGCAAGGATTTTCCCGGGCTGCATAAAGTCGGCGAGCCCGTCGCCTCGGGCTACTACGTCGCCCTCGTCCGCCATGGCGACGACAAGCTGCGCGACGCTCTCAATGCTGCGCTCACCAAGGCGATGAACGACGGCGCGCTCAAACGCATCTACGAAAAGTACGGCCTATGGAACGACGAACAAAACCGCCTGCCCACTCTTGCAACCAACTGGCCCCCGACAACGGACAACGCCCCGACCACTTCGCGCTGGGCCAACTTTCCCTATTACATCAAGCTCCTGCTTCTCGCCGCTTGGATGACGATCAAACTCGCTTGTCTCTCGATGCCGCTGGCTATCGCGATTGGCCTATTCGTCGCCATCGGTCGGCTGTATGGTCCGAAGTGGCTCAACATTCCGCTCGAAGCCTATGTTGAATTCCTCCGCGGCACGCCGCTTCTTTTGCAACTGTTCGTAATCTACTACGTGCTGCCACGATTTCTCGGCATCACGATTCCGGAGTTTTGGGCAGGCGTGCTCGCGCTCGGCGTCAACTACTCTGCTTACGAGGCCGAGAACTATCGCGCAGGCCTTCTCGCCATCCCGCGCGGCCAAATGGAAGCCGCTCTCTCGCTCGGCATGAGCACGCCCGTCGCGCTGCGCCGTGTAATCGTGCCGCAGGCTATGCGAATCGTCATCCCGCCTGTAACAAACGACTTCATTGCTCTCTTCAAAGACACCTCGATTTGCACCATGATTTCCGTCGTCGAACTCACCGGCATGTATCGCAAACTGTTTAACGAACACCCGCAATTCATGCTCGAGTTCGGAGCCATCACCGCGTTCTTGTATCTAATAATGAGCTACCCCCTCTCACTTGCCGCTCGACGAATGGAAACCCAGTTCAAGAAAGCAACCGTGTAAACCTGCGCGCGAGCCGGGGCGTCCTCGCCCCCGACCATACATACTTCACCGTCGGGGGCGAGGACGCCCCGGCTCGCTCTCATTCGCAATTGAAACCATGATTCACATTCGCCAACTAGTCAAAAGCCACGGCCCGCTTCGCGTCCTCGACGGCGTCACTCTCTCTGTTGCTCGGGGCGGAGTGGCCGCGATCATCGGCCCCTCCGGTGGCGGCAAGAGTACACTTTTGCGCTGTGTCAACGGTCTCGAAGCGTTCGAGTCCGGCGACATCCAAGTCGGCGATGTCCGCCTCTCCGCCGGCGCTGCCCGCCACAACATGACCAGCGATCTCCGCGAGCTGCGCTGCCGCGTCGGCATGGTCTTTCAACAATTCAACCTGTTTCCTCACATGACCGTGCTCGACAACGTGCTCGCCGGCCCCATGTACGCGCTCAAGCGTCCGCGCAGCGAATGCGAACCCGAAGCGCGGCAACTCCTCGAACGCGTTGGCCTCGCCGAAAAACTCCACGCCCGATCCGACCAGCTCTCCGGCGGACAGCAGCAGCGCGTCGCCATCGCCCGTACGCTCGCCATGAAACCCGAGGCGATTCTGTTCGACGAACCAACGAGCGCGCTCGATCCGCGCATGGCCGCCGAGGTGCTGAGCGTCGTCACCGATCTGGCCAAGTCGGGTCAAACCATGATGGTCGTCACTCACGCCATGGGCTTCGCCCGCAACGTGGCCCACACGGTCCACATTATGCACGACGGCCGCATCGCCGAATCGGGCCCGCCGCAACAAATCTTCGAGAACCCTCGCGAAGAAGTCACGCGATTATTTCTCGCGGAAACAAAGAAGGCGTGAAATGCACACGCATTTAGCCCCCCGGTCACTGACCGGGGGCTAACTACTGCAACCAACTCAAAAACTGAATCACGCACAGCACGATTCCCATGAACACCACGATCCAAATCGCGAATCGCAGTGCGTGAATGAGAATCGCTTCCATCGCTTCGTGCCGCGTGGCCGCGCAAACGAGGCTCACGCTCGTGATCAGCGGCACGGCGTACCAGAGCCGCGTCGCGCCGAGCGCCGCCGCAAACAACATCGTTGCCAGAGTCGAAAGAGGTGCGCCGATCATGTGGTTGCCGGAACTGCTTTCTTTTTGCTGTCGGGCGGAACAATAACCAGCGGCCCGCCGTATGCGTCGTAAATCGCCAGAATGTTGAGCAGCCCGGCGATCACGGTAAACACCGTGCCGATCTCGAAGTAATCGCCAAGATCGTAGTTCCACTTCGCCAGTTCGTCGGGATGCTGAACGGTGTTGTTAGGATCGGTCTCATCCTGCGACTCGGCCGGAGCCGTGCTGGGCGGCCGCATAAAGTATCGCTCGTTGCCGAATAGAGGGGCCCTGCCATCACGCACTCGTTGCCGCTGCACCAGCGCCGGCATCGCCGGCAGCCCCACTCCCGCCTGGCACACGAACTGCCAACGGTCTTGCAAAAACTGCATCGAAAACACATTGGCCGTCGAGGCATACACCACGCGCCCGCCGCCAATGTACATGCCGTAGTAAAACGTGCCGACGATGCACACGAAAAACAGAATGCCCTTGCCGGTGCGACCCTGGTAAAAGTGCCCGAGCCCCGGCACAAGCCACGCCAAAAACGCCGCCAGCCGCGGATCTTTCAAGTCGATCTCGACCTCCGCTCCATCGGACTCATTTGTGTTAATCGTCACCTTGGCCATGGCAAAATCTCGAAAAAACAATTCGGTCGTGGACCACTATTTTAGGTGCCCTGGCAATCTATTCCAGGCCAGTTTTGTATGTACTAAGCCATCCATCATGCAACTGGCCTCAAGTAGCGATATAATAAACAATGGAAGACTTAGCCTGGCCGCACTCACTTGAAAAATAATTCGCTTGCCGTTGCAGAATATTATAGGCTTAGCTTCTTCGGCCTTTAAGGTCGTCTGGTGAACGGAGAAACAGTACTCGGCTTGAATGAGGCTCGAAAACGATGACATTGCACGGACATATTGAGAATGGTGCGATCGTGCTCCATGAGCAAGTACTGCTACCCAGTGGCATCGAAGTTCAGGTACAAGTGACGCCGAAGCTCCCTCCCTTGTCTGCTGAAGGAGAGATTCCGACTCTGGCCGAACGGCTCAAAGACTTCATCGGGATACTTGAAGACTTGCCGGAAGACGCGGCGGAACATCACAATCATTACCTTTACGGCTCCCCCAAATAGTAATGACCGTCTTCGCTGACACATCCTTCTACGTGGCATTGTTAAGCCGCCGCGATGCACAACATGCTGCCGCACTTCACTGGGCAACAAAAGAACGTGCCCAGGTCGTAACCACCGAGTTTGTGCTTCTGGAGGTCGCCAACTTTTTCAAGCAATTCAAGGATCGGCAGAAATTCACGGCATTCATCAATTCAATCCGCGGTGATACGGCGTCGCTGATCATGCCATGCGATTCCGTATGGTTCCAGAAAGGCTTAGGACTGTTCGCTGCCCGTCAAGACAAAGAATGGTCGCTCACCGACTGCATATCCTTCGCTGTCATGACTGAATATCGACTGGCAGAAGCGTTAGCGAACGATCGCCATTTCTCTCAAGCCGGATTCAGTGTCCTGCTTTCGTAGCCACTTCGACGATATTTCGCTCTAGGCGCCGAAGCACGGTTCCACCGAAAAACAGCACGGCTCCCACCGCCGGCCAACCAACTGCCAAAGTTAAAGGCCGAACCAACCACTCGCGCCAATTTTTCTCCGCGCTATTGCGAACCACTTCTTCAACCTGCGCTCGCACTTCTTGCGACTCCCGCGAATCAAGCTCTCGAAGCTGAAAATGAAACGTATGCTCGCTCTTCGCCTCAATCGTGTGGCTCTTCTGTTCGGCCATCGACTTGCGGCCGAAGATCGTCGCCAAAGTGTATTCGCTTTCGTCGCGTTCATCCTTCTGAGTGCTCTTATCGCTTACAACCGACCAATCCGCCGCGCGGTCGATCCGCAAGATGTGGGCCTCCTGAGCGTCTCTATTAGCCGCAGAATAATTGTATTCGACTTCCCAGATGGAATCGCTCGGCGCTGCTGGCGGCCGAACTGCTTTGATTTTGAACCTTCCTGTGTAGTGTTGCTTCGAGTCGACTGGCAGAAAATGTCCAAGATCGTTCCCCCGCGCGAGCCGCTCTGCTTCTCGTGCTTCGTAAGGAAGCCCACGGCGGCCAGTTTCTTGCCATCGCGTAACACGGCCACCTGCGGCAACGTGAACCGTCGCCCTTAGCCCAGGTGTAGCAGTGCAGTAAATGGTAGTTACATCACGAAATTTATGAAGATACCAAGCCGAATCGCCGTCAACGACACATTGAAGCGACTCTTCGGTGCGTTTCGGCTCTCCCTCTTTTGCTTCCGACCCAGTCATTGAAACGCGGTCCCAAGCAAAGCTGTACGACTTCGGCATCTCGGGTCGTTTCGCACGCGCTGCGCGATACCCATCCACAATCGTCTGCCAATCCTCCGGCTTCACCGAATCGGCAAGCTGAACATCGTCGAGCGCGTGATGAGCGTTGGGAGTGAGTCGCTCGCGTTCGGCCAGCAACTTCTTGGTCTCTTTTTTAAGCCAGTCCCAGAATTGCTCCTCCACAGTGGGCCACACATCACCCAGAATCCGCTCGCAATCCGCCTCGAACGTATCTCGGCGAACGCCATGATAAAGGCGCAAAAACTTTTCGGGACCGTAATGCTCCATCAGATAAATAACGAGCGGCCCGCCGTGGCTGTAGGCCGGGCCATCGGATCGACCATACCATTCCGGCCTGATCAATGCTTGCAGCGAATAGTCGTCATCATTCAGCGGCATATCGGCCAGCGTCAAAATCATGTCGTCGCGATCTTGCGACTGCGACTCAGCCCAGCCTTCGCATAACAACATGGGCGGGTCCTGGTCCACACTCCCCAGCAGCGCGATGAACACATGGGCCGCCTCGTGCCGATCAAGGTGTTTCAGTTCGGCGGAATCCAGATCGCCATCGCAAATCACCCAGTTCAGCGCAGCGTGATTGTGGAGGCCGATCAACGAGCCTCGCACCCAGTTCGCTTTCCGAGCCGGCGGTGTCGTGTGCAAACGTGCCGCCATCTGCTCAAAGTGCTCATCCATCTGCGCAATGAGTGTAGCTGGGTCGGCCGAGTGGCCGTTGTCGTGCAGAACAACATGCTTGCCGTACGTCCAACGTGGGTATTTCCAGCGCGCCTCGGCGTCGCCAATGGAAGCCGCCCAGAATGCAACGGTGCGGGCCGCAGGACCAATGTGCAACGGTTCGCGATTTCCCACCGACAAATAGAGCGACAACAGATACATCGCGAGCCAAACGACTGGCGTCGTGCCCAACAGCACGGTAGCGGCTACGAACACGCGATTCGGTCCGGTAATCAGCTTGCGAATACCGACCACAACCGTCAGCATCGCCGCCAAAACCACCGCGCCGGTGGTGAGAAGCGCGAACAACCCATGCGGCGGCAAATAACCGATCCGCCAAAACAACGCAAACAGCAGAGCAAGAAACGCCGTCGCGGTCCAAGTTGCGATCGCGAACCTCGTTAGCGTCCGGTCCATGCTTACCCGATCTTAGAAACGCCTCAACGATAGTTTCCTATTGCAGAGAATAACCACGGAGACACAGAGAGCACGGAGAAGAAATACGGAGGATAAGAACACTAATCTTCGCTAATCCCCACTAATAAGAGAAAAGACTATTTCTACTATCTCTTCATCATCCACCTCTGAGTTTCTATTAGCGTAGATTAGTGGTGATTAGTGTTCTTCTTTTTCTTCTCCTGTCTTCTCTGCCCTCCGTGGTGAATCCTTTCTACCGAAGTTATTCCGAGCCAACCTTACGTGGCCCCCGGCTCGCCGATCTTTCGCAGGTACTCGGCTAACTGCGCCTGCAAATCGAGCAACTGCTGCCATTGCAATAGGTCGATCTTGAGATGTGTTTCGCCCTCCGGCCAGTTGGCAGACTGTACGAGCGCTCGGCTTTGCAGATGTAAATACTCGAAGATCTCTGAAAACTGCGCCGCCTGCCCCGGTGTCAAACCACTCGGCAGCTCGGGCGCTTCCGGAATGTGGAGCGTACTGTGCAAGCCGTCCGACGCCCCCCAGCGCAGCTCAAAATCTGCCGCGTTCGGATCGAAGCTTTTCGAGCCCTTCGCCGGATCGAGGTCGTCGGTCACTTCCAGGCCGTTCTCGCGCATCTCGTCGAGCCGCCCGACGATCTGGTCTTTCGTGCCATAGAGCAGCACGCTCCGGCCAACCGCAATTACATCTCCATACCGCAGAATGCGAAGCTGCACATCCTCGCCATTCACTCGCGTGCCATTCGTGCTCTCCAGGTCCGTCAGCACGAGTTTTCCGCCGTCTTCCTGAATCTTGATATGAAAGCGGCTGATCCGTTCGTCGTTGAGTTGAACGACGTTTCCCTCTTCGCGGCCGATCGTCACCGGCGTCGGCAAGTGTTCGTAAACCCGCCCGCGATCCGCGCCGTCCAAAACTCGTAAGGTCACGTCAGCCATTCAGATTGCTGTCCGATCGGAAGGTTCGCCGCTGCGCCGAATCGCGGGTTCGCGCGCGGGAAAAAGAACTCTCTAGAATCGTTCCTGGAGAAGGCTGCTCATTACCACGAGCCACCGTGAATCCGCCCCGTTCACTCTACTCTTATTCTGCATGAAATAAATAGGATTCGCAACCATTGTTGGCCGGCGATATCGTTTTGATCGTAGGACGGACAATCCTGTCCGTCTTTTGGAAATCGACGGACAGGATTGTCCGTCCTACAGGCAACCTACGGCACGCAGAGCGTATCTAGTACGATTTTAACGCTTTAATGCCGAAAATGCCGCTGCCCCGTAAAGATCATCGGAATCCCATGCTGGTTGCAGGCGGCAATTACTTCCTCGTCACGCCGTGAGCCGCCCGGTTGGATAATCGCGGCGATCCCCGCCTCGGCGGCCCGATGAATCGAGTCATCAAATGGGAAAAATGCGTCGGAAGCCAGCACCGCGCCGCGCACTCGATCGCCCGCCTTTTTGAGGGCGATCTCCACCGAATCGACACGGCTCATCTGACCAGCGCCGACGCCGATCAGCATCCGATCCTTCACCGCGACGATCGCGTTGGATTTAACATATCGGCAAACGGCCCAGGCGAATTGCAAGTCGGCTTGTTGTGAGGCAGATGGCTGGGCGCTCGTTACCATCTTCCATTGCGACTCATCATCCGGCAAGTCGTCGGCCGTCTGGCAAAGCATACCGCCGCTGATTTGACGGAACTCGCGGCCACCTGTCCCCGGCTCGACTTTGCCGACGGCCAGTAGTCGCACGTTCGCTTTCCACTTCGGCTTCGTCGTGAGAATTTCAAACGCTTCCGGCGTGAACTCGGGGGCAACAATCGCTTCGACAAACCGATCCGGTTCCGCCAGAAACTCGGCCGCGGCAGCATCGACCGGCACATTGAAACCAAGCACCGAACCGAATGCGCTCAGTGGATCGCCCTCCCACGCGCGGCGCATTGCCTCACCCACGGTATCGGCAGTCGCAGCGCCACACGGATTATTGTGCTTGAGCACCGCTACGCCCGGCGAGGGCAACAAGCGCACGATGGCGAGCGCACTGTCTAGATCGAGCAGGTTGTTGTAGGAGAGTTCCTTGCCATGCAACTGCCTCGCCCTTGTCAGCGCATGCGCGGCCATGCCAGGAAACATATAGAGGGCCGCTCGCTGATGTGGATTCTCGCCGTAACGAAGTGATTCGCTCTTTGTTAAAGTGACCTCGATCTTATCCGGCGTAGCTCCTTCCGGTACGAAAGCATCCCGATGTTGAAGCGTTTCGTCATATCCGTTCCAATGTACGGCGATACCGAGGTCATACATTGCCGTCAACTCGAATGCCTTCCACGCCAACAATCTCCGCAGCTCAATAGTCGTTGATCCACTCGCACGTATCTGATCAAGCACTTTTTCGTATCGCGACGGTTCACAGACGACTGTCACAAATTCGCAGTTCTTGGCAGCGCCGCGAATGAGTGATGGCCCACCGATATCAATCTGTTCGGTAGCCTCTTCCCTGGTCACATCTTTCCGTTTGACCGTCTCCGCAAACGGATACAAATTCACCACCACCAGCTCAAACGGCACGATCCCCTGCGCCGCAATCGCCGCCATATCGTCCGGCCGGTCGCGCCGGCAGAGAATTCCGCCGTGGATTTTCGGATGGAGCGTCTTGATCCGCCCATCCATCATCTCGGGAAAGCCCGTGTAGGCAGCCACCTCCTTTACTGGAATGCCCGCCTCCTCCAGGTGCTTCCGTGAGCCCCCGCTGGCGTAAATCTCCACGCCCGCGGCCGCTAACCCCTGTGCAAACTCAATCAACCCCGTCTTGTCGCTAACGCTGATCAGGGCCCGTTCAATCTTCGGCGAAATCGTCACACACAGCTCCAGTAGGTCCCGCG
>CAZGMU010000160.1:10144-10352 GCA_964526975.1 uncultured Planctomycetaceae bacterium | reverse complement strand
CTACGCCCTTGTCCGCCGATTGATTCTGGCCGTCGCTGCCGGTGCCATCGCGTGGTGATTCTTGGTTCTTCCGCTCAACACCGCCACCCGTTTTGTCGCCCCCTTTCTCGCCGGGAGAATCGTTTTGCTTCTTATCGTTCGCACTCGCAGCCGGCTCAGATTTGCCCGCGCTTTCGTTCGATCCTAATGGCGACTGTTGCCGCTTGTC
>CAZGMU010000160.1:5306-10042 GCA_964526975.1 uncultured Planctomycetaceae bacterium | reverse complement strand
CCGACACCGTTCTGCTTGTCTTTTCCCTGTTGCTGTTGGTTTTCTTTCGTCGTGTTGTCGCTGCTCTCTTTCGGTTCGCCGGCTTGGTTATTCTTGCTAGATTGGTCTGAGTCTTGTTTTTGATCCGCGCCCGTGGAATTCTTACTCGATTCGCCGTCCGCTGAAGCGGACGCGCCGCCGTTGGATTTTTCGTTTTGGGATTGCTCTCTCTCCCCTTCTCCCCCTCCCCCCCTCTCTCCCTCCTCTTTTTTCCCTTTTCCCCCCTCCCCCCTTCTCCCCCTCTTCTTTCTTCAACTCACCACTCTCCTCCATGTGCTTCTGGATTCGATCAAACGCCTCGCCATCGTTATCGCCTTCAGAAGAGACCGCCGGCTTCTGCGCGTCACCTTGCCCTTGCTGTTGCTTGTTTTCCTCCCCCTCTCCCCCTCTCCCCTTCTCCCCCTCTGACCTCTCGCCTTGGTTCTTGCCGGATTGTCCGGGTTCTTGTTTCGGACTGGTACCAGTCTCGCTCTTGCCGGATTCACGGTCCGCTGAAGCGGACGTGCCGTCGTTGGGCTTTTCGCCGTTGTTGGATTTACCGTCTTGCGATCCCTTCCCCTCTCCCTCTCTCCCTCTCTCCCCGTCTGATTTCCCCTGTTGCTCGTCGCTATTGTTGCCTTGCCCGCCGCCTTGCTGGTTCTCGCCGTTTTGCTGCTGATCGTTCTTGCCCGACTGTTGCTGGCCGCCCGACTCGCCTTGCTGCTGATCGCCGCGATTGTTCTGATCGGCGCTTTCGCCTTGGTTCTTCTCGCCTTGGTTACCTTGCCCGCCGCCCTGCTGTTTTTCACCACCTTGCTGATCACCAGGTTTGTTCTGCTGATCCTCGTTTCGTGCGTTGTTGTTTGGTTGCGGTTGCTCCCCAGGATTCGGCGCAACGACACGAATTGTTCGCCGCTCAGTGGCGACTGTGTTCGCCTTCGGCGCGCGGTTGTCGCTCGCCTCGATCCAGTACTGAACCGTATCGCCAATCTTCAAGCCACGCGCGCTGGTAACAAACGAATAACGCGTCGTAAACCGACCGCGATGCTCGCCTTTGAGCAACGACTCATCAAGCACCGATTGATGGGCCACCTCACCACGCAAGCGAACGCCCGCGAGCGCGAAATCGGGATCGCGAGCTTCGATTTCGATCACCACCGTATCGTTCAGGCGCACGTCGATTGCTCGCTCCTTCGGCAAGAGAACGGCCGCCTCGGGGTCGAGGTCGCGCTCGACGGCGATCGAATGCTTCACCGGATCGCGATTCACGCGCCCTTCGTCGTTCGTGAATCGCAGCACGTAGCTCGCGTGCCGGGGCGTCACTCGATCGTCGCGCAAGCCCAACTCGAACGAGGCGTTCGCTCCGGTCTCCTTCACGTTCATCCGCACATCCGGCCGGCCATCGGCGTCGAAATCGACATCGGCCACACGAATCGCGCCGTTGGCCCGGGCGTGGATCGTCATGCGGGTGCCTTCGATCGCGCGGATGTCGCCAAGTGCGTCGACCGAGCGATCGACGAAACCTGTGTAGGGCGGATAGTGATAGTCGACGCGTTCGACCAGGATCGACGGCGCCGAGACGACCGTCACGGCATAGTCGAGCGAACGGGCGTCGCCCGCTTCGAGTCGATACTTGAGGCTTCTCGTCAGACCAACCGATTCCGACCCGGCTTCCTCGGAGAGCCGACCCGTGTAGCAGAGGCCGTCGCGGTCCAGCTTCATCGGAATCGCCCGGCCGACGACCTGACCATCGTCGGTCGTGTAGCGGACGACGATCTCTTCGTCTTCGCGCAAACCACGCACCTCGGCCGAGACATCGACGAACTCGCCGCGCGAGACGGTCACCGTCCCCGGCGTGACAGCCCCAATCGACACGCGACTGGCCGGCACGAGATTCGCCCAGGGCAACAAAACTCGTCCTGCCGAAACAATCGGATCCTTCGGCGAGAACACTTTATACAACCCCGCCAGCGCCACAAGCGCCACAAGCACATAGCCCAGGCGAATCAGCAGCGAGCGGTCGATCGAGGTTTCGGCTGGCACGCGCGTGAGGCGCTGCGCAGCTTGCTCTTCAAGCGTGCGGTAAACGGCATCGGAAATTCCGGACCGTCGCTCGCGAAAGAACAATAGATTGATCAGGCTGTTCTTCAGCGCGGGGCTACCATGTTCGATAGCCTGTGCCGCGTAAACGGGATTGATCGCCCGCACGAGCGGCGGCCAGATGCGCTTGTACGTAAAGTATCCGATGGAGACGATCAGCACGACAAACAGCCCGGTGCGCCCGACAGTTGAGAATCCGCCCGACACGATCCAATGCTCGGCCACGGCAACGACCAGCAAATAAGCCAGCACGCCAATAGCGAGCGTGACAACGGCCGTCGCTAGGTCGACCACTTTAACCATCGAGCGCGTACTCTCGATCTTCGACTCGATGAAGTCGTCGTAGCGGACAAGCTTGGTGGCATTGGGCCGCGGTAGATCGCGTGTGGGGAGTTGGTCGACAGGCATGGTGGAACCGACGGATTTCTTGCCCGGATCGGCCACAAAAAGGCCGCCGGGCATCGCTCTTGTATTATACGGGACACGGCCAATTTGAGTCGCTTGCCAGCCCCGACAAGTTCCACTCGGGGCCTGTTTATTCCGCCGATTTTCCCGAATTTCACGCCGGAGCTAGCGATTGGGCCATTCGTAGGACGCCTGCCAACCCGGCCAAACCGTATCGACGAATCGAAAGCCGTTTCCTAGAACATGTTGGGAAACGGTTGGCTGGAACGATGAATGATCTCACGCAAAGGCGCGAAGGCGCAAAGAAGGAATGAATTGAACCACGAAGGACACGAAGAACACAAAGTATCTTGAAAGCGGCTACAAACAATCCACTCTTTCTTCACTTTCTTCCTTCGTGTTCTTCGTGTCCTTCGTGGTTTAATGGATTTATATCCTTTGCGCCTTCGCGCCTTTGCGTGAGATTCTTAATAAAGATTAACGGCGCAGCGTATCACTCGATCTTAGAATAGCAATTCCCGCAACAACTCATGCTACGACCAAGCGAATTTCGAGACCTAGTCAGTGGCCAGCGCAAAGGCGTGTTGGCCTCGCTTGCGCGGGGATTGCTGCGAATCGTTGAAGCGCCGTACACGGCCGCCGTTTCGTGGCGCAATCGTCGGTACGACCGCGGGACGGCGGAGGTTTTTCGGGTAGACGTACCGGTCGCCACGGTCGGTAATCTCACGCTCGGCGGCACCGGCAAAACGCCCATGGTGAAGTGGCTGGCCGAGCGATTGCAACACGCCGGCTTGCGCGTGGCGATTGTCAGCCGTGGCTACGGCGCCGCCGACGGCAAGCACAATGACGAAGCGCTAGAACTGGCCCAAGCCTTGCCCAACGTGCCGCATGTGCAAAACCGCGATCGAGTTGCGGCGGCACAACGTGCGATTCGTGATTTCGGCGCGCAGGTGATTCTGCTCGACGACGGTTATCAACATCGTCGACTGGCGCGCGATCTGGATATCGTGCTGCTCGATGCGCTCGAGCCGTTTGGTTTCGAGCACGTTTTTCCTCGAGGCACGCTCCGCGAACCGCTGGCCGGCTTGCGGCGTGCGCAGGTCGTTTGCCTGAGCCGTGCCGATGCGATCTCGCAGTTTGAACGTGAGGCAATTCGTCGGCGAGTGGCCCGCATTGCCCCAGAAGCCGCGTGGTGCGAAGCGGCCCATACGGCCAACCGGCTAGTCAACTCACGCGGCGAGTCGCGGCCGCTGGATGATCTCGCGGGGAAGCGCGTGGCGGCGTTCTGCGGCATCGGCAACCCGGCTGGCTTTCGGCATACGCTCGCCGCCGCGAATTGCCAGCCAGTCGCATGGCGCGAGTTTCCGGATCATCATGCGTACACGGCTACCGACCGGGCCGAGCTCATCGCGATGGCAAAGAGCGCGAACGCCGACTGGTTAGTTTGCACGCAAAAGGATCTCGTCAAACTGCAACAGGCTGAGCTGGAAAGCGTGCCGCTATGGGTGGTCGGCATCGAAATCAATTTTCTTATTGGACAAGAAGCGATTGAGCAGCAGTTGAAATTAGTGCTGCCGCAGAAGAATGAAAGGCACTGATCGGCCACTATTGAAGACCGCGCAGCGATTGGACTCATTGTTCTCTGGCCGATAGCGGACAGCCGATAACCAACAGCTTTCGCCGAGCTCAATTACCGCGCGGTTTCAATAATCTACCTTCTCCGTGCCCTCTGTGTCTCCGTGGTGAACGACTTCTTAATGCATCGTCACGACGATCGAGTTCTCGAGCTGTTCGTCTTCGAGAATGCCCATGGCCGCATGTTGGGCAAGTTGCTTGGTATAGAAGGTGGCACACTCACCTGCGAGCGTGACGTGTCCTTCTTTCACGCAAACGCAAAGATTGCGCACTCGGCCATGCAAGCGTGACTCGATGCGTTGCCGAATGGCCACTTCGAGCGCAATGTGCTGCGGATTGCGTTGCACTGGCTCGGCGTCAACCGGACGAACCAACCCAATCGCTTGGACCTTGGGCAACAGCTTGACATCCAGCGGCCTATCGCCGGCTATCGGAGCATCGGCCCGGGAAACGATGTTTAGAACGGGACCAGTCGACGTGGCCGGAAGCACACGCGTGGATACGGGTCGTTGTTGGCCGGCACGTCGCATGGGCTGCTTTCCTCGGCGATGCTAAAGCGCGAACCAGAGTCGCTTATC
>CAZGMU010000160.1:4124-5296 GCA_964526975.1 uncultured Planctomycetaceae bacterium | reverse complement strand
AAGAAAGCCTCTGCCACAGCGCGGCTGCCACTCACACATAAAAACAATCTACGGCGAGCGCGGGATCAATGTCAATCCGAACTCAATAGATTGTGTTCGATTCAATGTCACGACCCGCTAGCAGGTATTATGGGGGGATGAGAACTGTGTAGGACGGACTTAAGTCCGTCCTGCGGTTGCACGTCTCAATCGACGATTCCCGCCAGCTCACATAGATTCGCCGCCGATACTGGTTGCGGGCAACTCCACACGAGAAAGAACATCGCCTCGCGGCACCATCGCCCGGCCGGGTGACCGACGACATAGCCCGAACCTTTGGCAGCCGTGAGCGCCGCCTGCGTCGCACGCAGCACGAGGCTGTTGACTCGCTGACGAATCGATTCTTTGGTGCAGGCACTCTTGCCACCAATGGTTTCCAGAAGATCGCTCAGTAGCAACTGATGCTCATCGCGCAGTGCTTCCATTGGCTCCAATAAATCTTGCCGCTTGATGGATTCCGCTGCGAGAAAATCGATCGCGGCTTGAGCCAGGCCGATCGCGAGGGTCGACGTTTCATAGCCACCCGTGTTGCCGCCCGTGCCACTGGCCATGATGTTGGGCTGGGGGCCCGCGATAAACCAATCGCTGGAAACGGTTACATGATCGAGCAACACGGGACCAGTCGAGCTGGCAGTCACGGCAATCAGCGGCAGCGGATCGGCGACTTGGAGGCCGGGTGAATCGGTGGGAACCGCCAGAAGGAGTTGCTTATCGGTTGCTTCGCCGTTTTCGACGAGCGTGGCGGCAATGGTGATCACATCGGCCGCGGCACCGCCGGTGACCCAGGGTGACATGCCATTCAGTCGAAAACCGCCGGGGACGGCCTCGGCCGTCAATACCGGCTTACCCAAGTGGCGGCGACTCGTGGTGAGGTGCGAAATGCCAACGGTTGTGAACAACTCGCCGCTGGCAAGGCCGGACAACAAACGCTCACGGAGCGACTCGTTTTCGCTCCGTTCGATTCGTCGGCATGAACCAGTGCGCTGCGTCAGAACAAACGCCGTGGTAAGGCACGCAGCACTGAGCGCAAGATAACCGCGCACGACCTGCTCTTCGCTCCACCCCTGGCCACCCCAAGCCGGATCGATAAACCACTCGTAAACGCCATACTCGCCGCACAACCGCAATTGCTC
>CAZGMU010000160.1:500-4114 GCA_964526975.1 uncultured Planctomycetaceae bacterium | reverse complement strand
GGCGGGCCACTCGCCGCTGCGATCGGTGGCAATGGCGCGCTCGGCAAGCGCGGCACAAAGCTCGGCAAGGGCCGGATCGTCGGGGGAGGTGATACGGGTAGGCATGGTAATGGGATAAGCTCGTTGCGCATGCGCGCATCGCATGACAGCGAACTCCATTGTCCGCCATGGGATGAAAGGGGCAAGGGGTGTTCGTTGTCAGTTGTCAGTTGTTCGTCGTTAAGCCGCAAGCGGTGGTTGGGCGTTGGGCTTAAGGCTTAAGTCGTTAGTGCATGGTGTTTTGCTCCCTGGGTTTGTTGTTCCTTATGCCTTATTCCTAACGCCTTACGCCTGTGTAAAAAAAGAAATGATGCGCGCACTGAGTTGACGACAGCGCAGCGGCGCTCCGTGGCCGGCTGGGGCCGTTACGACGCTGCGCTATCCAAGACTCACCCGCTCGCTGGGACCTGCGGCATAATGGACCGAAGACGACGACTGGGGGCGCCTGGTTTCACAAGGGACGCCGCTAAGCGTATTGGTGTCCAGGAACCTCTCCAACCGCCGCCCCGGCTCGACGTCTTCCACATCTAACCAGCGGCACGGACATTTCTGTGCGGTGTACTGTAGTATATGTAGTGGCCATTTCCTAGTCCCCAGTTTTTAAGAAAGTTGGGGCTGGGGAATGAGGAGAGAGGGAAGAGACGTGCTAAGCCGCGAGCGGTGGGGAGGGATTGTGTGCGAAGCGTCCATCGATCGTCTGCTTCAATCGGTTTTAGGGTTATTCGAATTTGTCTCGATGACTCTTCATAGGTCGGCCACTTCGCGCTGTAGATCGCGAATATTTTCGTCGCTTAGTCCGCAATTGAACGGGGTCTTGCTGCGCGGAGTGAAAAGAAGGAGTTAATACATGATAGAGAAGCTTTGACAAATATAGCATATATGCTATATTGCAATGATGTGGGAGGTAGAGTACACCAATGAGTTTGGAGACTGGTGGGTCCATCTCGACGAAGACGAACAAGAGTCTGTGGCGGCAAGTGTCGAGCTATTACGTCTGCTAGGGCCTCAGCTTTCTCGGCCTCATGCGGATACATTAGTCGGCTCGAAACACGTCAACATGAAAGAACTAAGAACGCAACATCAAGGGCGACCCTTGCGAACATTGTTTGCGTTCGATCCGCGCCGCATGGCAATTTTGTTGATCGGCGGCGACAAAACGGGAGACAATCGATTCTACGATCGGATTATTTCAGTTGCGGATCGACTATACGACGAGCACTTAGAGGAGTTGCGAAAGGAAGGGCTGATTTAATGGCAAAAAACTTTAAGGAGTTGGAAGCGACAATGACATCCGAGGCTCGCGCTCGAGCCAAGGCGCGAGCCCGGGAAATGATGGCCGAGATGGTGCTGTCGGAAATTCGACAAGCGGCCGGTTTGACACAGGAAGAGTTGGCCCACGCGTTGGGAATCAAGCAACCGACTTTGTCGCGACTCGAATCGCAACAGGATATGCAGATCAGCACACTCGGTCGATTGATTCGCGCACTGGGGGGTGAACTGGAAATCGTGGCTCGCCTGCCAAGTGGCACGATTCGCATTACGCAGTTTGGCGATGCGGCCTAGAAGCAGTCTACCCACGCGACTACTACACTGTCAGGCATGATTTGATGGTAGCTGGATTCGCCAGAATTCAGCTTTTCCTACCGCGTCTGAACTCTGACGAATCCAGCTACACCCTTAAATCAACTTTGACAGACCACTACGGCCCTTTGCGCCCAGTGATCAGCGAAATTACAAACATAACGACGAAAATCACAAGCAACACCTTGGCGATCCAGGCGGCGTCGCCAGCGATGCCACCAAAACCAAAAACGCTGGCGATGATCGCCAAGATCAGGAAGATAAGTGCGTAGCGAAGCATGATTTTAATCCCGTTGAGCAGTAGAGCATTGAGAGAAGGAGCCACGCTTGCACCGCCTGGGGCAAGCGTGATTAAGGCTTAGTGTACTTGATTCAGCGTATAAATGCGATCAACAAGAGATGTGCGATTGTTCTTAGCAATCGCCGGTCACTTATCACCCCAACGCCAGCGCGGAGGTTCGCCTTTGGCGTAGCAGATGGCGATGATGAGGGTGATCATTGCCACTTGAAAAAGCCCGAAGAGTAGCATGCTGCGTGTCGCGATCCAGGGGCTTACGACGATCGCAACGGTCAACCAAACGACGGAGATCAGCCAACCTTGCCAGGTGCTTGGCAGTCCCCAACCCCAGCCGTAGCGCTTGGCGAGGAACCAGTAGCGTTTTGATTGATCAGGCATTTTTACCCCGGACTGATTTGGCGTGGGTGCTTATGCGAATGCTTGGATTTTAACGGCGGGCTTCCGTCTGCCGCTATGACTATCGGCGAGGGCGGGGGTTTAGCGGCGGTTCATTTCGGCACTGAGGCCGCCCGCCGCAACCAAATAGCATTTGCGGACGTAGTCCTGCACCATGCGATGGGCGCTGAATCGTGGCGCGAGCGTGGCGATCGATTCGACCATCATTTGGATCCACTGGCGTGGCAGGCCGTCGGCATCGCGATCGTAATAGAGCGGGATCACTTCGTCGCGCAGCGCAGCCATGAGGTTGGCCGCGTCGCGGTTGTCGGTGATTTCGTCGTCGACATGCTGCCGGCCGTCGCCGATGGCGAAGCCGTTCTTGCCGTTGTAAGCCTCGGCCCACCAGCCATCGAGGATCGAGAGATTGAGGCCGCCGTTGAGCACAGCCTTCATACCACTGGTGCCGGAGGCTTCTTTCGGCCGGCGCGGCGTGTTGAGCCACACATCGACACCCTGCACCAAGTGGCGGGCAACGTTGATGTCGTAATCTTCGATAAAGGCCAGCCGGCCAGCGAAGCGGCGGTCGTGCCGCAGGTTTTCGATCTTCTTGATGAGGTGCTTGCCGGGCTCGTCGGCCGGATGGGCCTTCCCGGCGAAGATCAGCTGCACGGGGCGCTGCGGATCGTTCATCAACTCGGCAAGCTGATCGAGCTGGCGGAAGAACAGGTCGGCCCGTTTGTACGTGGCGAACCGGCGAGCGAAACCGATCGTAAGGGCGTTGGGGTCGAGCATGGTGCGAGCGGCTTCGACGGCATCTTCCGATTCGTTGCGACGGCGCATCTGGCGGCTGACGCGGCGGCGGACGAAATCGAGCAAACGATTCTTCAGATCGCTATGAGTTTCCCAGAGCTCGCCTGGGTCGACGTTGTGAAGCGCCTGCCAGATCTTGGGATCGCCCATCCACTCCTGCCAGTCGGCCCGCAGGACGCGGTCGTAGAGCAGATGCATCGGGTAGGCGAGCCAGGTGGGGATGTGAACGCCGTTGGTGATGTGACCGATGGGGATTTCTTCTTCGACGCGCCAGGGCCAGAGATGCGCCCACATGCGGCGCGAGACGTAGCCATGCAGCGAGCTGACGGCGTTCGCCCGGCGCGAAAGCTTGAGACCGATGACGGTCATGCAGAACGGCTCATGCTCGTTCTGCGGCTCGACGCGGCCGATGCCCATGAGTTGAGCGGGGGAAATGCCGAGCCGATCGCGCAGCGGGCCCAGGTGCTCTTCGATGAGGTTGCTCGGGAAACGGTCGTGGCCGGCGGGA
>CAZGMU010000160.1:0-465 GCA_964526975.1 uncultured Planctomycetaceae bacterium | reverse complement strand
TGAGGCCGTCGTCGCTCATGCGTTGCCAGATCACTTCGAGCGGGGCAAACGCGCTGTGGCCTTCGTTAAGATGATACACGCCGGGCATGATATTGAGCGCGCGGAGCGCTTTGACGCCGCCGATACCGAGGACGAGTTCCTGGCGGATCCGGGTGCGAACATCGCCGCCGTAGAGGCGCGAAGTGAGTTCTCGATCTTGGGGATTGTTGCCATCGACGTCGCAATCGAGCAGGTAGAGCGAGACACGACCGACGGACATTTTCCAGACCTTCGCGAGCAGCACGCCGTCGCGGGTATCGATCGAGATGGTGACCGGCTTGCCATCGGCGCCGAGGGCCGGCGACATCGGCAGGTTTTCGACGCGGGTATCGAGGTACTCTTCCTGCTGAAAGCCGTTGCCATCGAGGTGTTGCTTGAAATAGCCCTGATCATAGAACAGGCCGACGGCAACGAGCGGCACGGCGA
>CAZGMU010000159.1:0-10384 GCA_964526975.1 uncultured Planctomycetaceae bacterium | reverse complement strand
TGTACTCCCCGCACCCCCGGCCCGTCGTTATCCCTGCCTGCGGCTGCCCAAAGCCAACGGCCGCCGGGAGGCGGCCCTGCCCCCGCCGAGCTTCCTAGGCGGGGGGCTTAGCGTGAGAAAGTTCCGGCTGCCGGTGCGGCCGGCCATGCATGTTGCAACGGCTCAATCTGAGCAGGCACCGATTTCGGTTCGGTCGTTTGCGGATGCACCACCGCGGCGCGCGCGGTTGCCGCCGGCTTATTGAGGGCCTTGGCCGTCCGCAGGCGGTGCGGTTTTTGCGCCGGCTTATCCTTCTTTCCGAACGGTGTGTCAGCCGTCTTTGTCCCCAATGCCCCGTCCTTTGCCGAGGGCTCGCTCGTCTCCTCGCCCGGCGTTATTTTTGCCGGGGGATATTCCGGCGAAACCAACCATCCGGTCGTCGTGTCGCTCAGCTTGTCGAGCGAACCGCACCCGGCGAGGCCGCCGGTCGCCACGGACAGCGAAACGAGCGCTACGCGGGCATGGACGCGCATTGATCCCTCATCAGCTCTTCTCACTCATGATTTCGTGACCCTATTCGATCACACGCTGGTAAGTATTTCCTTTAACGCTCCGGGTGAGCGATCCCGATTCGGGCGATAGCGGTCCATCATCGATCCGTGCTGCAATCGAACTGAGCCGGTGAGGGAGAAGACCGCGTTCCGGCCTTGGCGAATTGCGCACAAGAATCCTGGTTTGCTCTCGCCGTGCGCTGTACCGGCTCACTCGTCAGTGTTTTTCCGGATCAACCATTCGTGTTTAATTAGAGATACTTGCGGCAACGAAATTGCAACTGCGAGCAGCGGTTCTCTCGCTAGTGATGAATGCACAAAAATATCTTCTTTATATTGGGGGTGTGATGTCAATAACTAAAATCGATTTTCGATCTTTCGGCGATGAGCGGCTTGCTGTCCAGCTAGACGGTAAAATCATAGCGTTCACGCAATACGTTGGCGATGACGGATACAATTACTGGGCTGCAATTCGGTTTAACGCGGACGGCTCTATTGATAAATCGTTCGGCGAACTCGGCGTGGCGAAAACTAGCGTTCTTGGCTTTACGCGAGAAATATTCGTTACCAGCGACGGCGGTATATTGCTTGTCGGCGGGGGCACGACCAATCTTTCAGGGGTCGCTGGCGTAACCGTTGTCAAGCTAACGGCCGATGGCACTTATGATTCCTCGTTTGGAAATGGAGGCATTTCTGAATCGTACATACTCGGAGATTCGGTTTATCAGAGCGCGACAGTCTATTCTGCCAAGGTATTGGAAAACGGCCAAATTCTGATTTTTGGCGCTTCGCACACTAACGACTCGTGGAATGCCTTCGCCATAAAGCTTAACCACAATGGAACGGTCGATACCGGATTTGGCGACAATGGCAAGCTCGTTCTCGACTTCTTCTTGCCGCCAGGCCAGATCGAAGCAATATTCGATGCGGGAGAGGATGAAAACGGTAATTTATATCTTTACACGCAGGTCTCTACCTCAGAACTCATAATCAAAGTAAATGGCGACGGCGTTATTGATGCCAGCTATGGCGACAACGGCGTTTTACTTTTGACCAGCGTGGGTATCGGTTTTGAGGATTTGCACGATTGGGTGCCAATGCCAGATGGCTCAATATTTACAGCAGGACTTTTCTTCGATGGCGTATTTCGGCAGGGCGTAGTTCTCAAATTAGACAGCAATGGTTTTTTGGATCAGTCTTTCGGAGAAAGCGGCCTTGCATATTTGCAAACAGCAAGCCCCGACGCAGAGATAATGTCCATCTGCGTCCAGGATGATGGCAAGATAATTATAGGTGGCTATGATTATCTTGAGGAGGCGCCCAGGCCGAGTGGCTTCTTTTTAGCCCGGTTCAATGCAGACGGAAGCCCGGACACAGGATTTGGTAGCGGCGGCATCGTCGTTACGAATGTCAGGGTGGGAGCGAGCGACTCGATAACAGACATCGGAGTCCAAGCGGACGGAAAGATTGTCGTATCGGGTTCCTATTGGGATGGCACCGAGTACAACCCAATACTCATCAGATACAATTTTGATGGGAGCCTAGATACAACCTTTAATGATAACTCCTACTCCGCTCTAAATTCTATCCCGAGCCATGTCATCTCCAACGGGAACGTGGGCGGTACGATCACCGGCACTGACGACGATGATTTCATCGACGCCCAGGGCGGCAATGACCGCATCAATGCGGGTGCGGGCAACGACACTGTCATCGGCGGACCTGGGCGCGATAACGTGAACGCCGGCAATGGCGACGATACCATCGTGGCCACCATCGGCGATGGCTCGCTCGACGTTTATGGAGGCGGTACTGGCATAGATACCCTCGATATGTCGGGCATCACCGCCCCTGCGACCGTCAACCTGGCCCTTTTCTTTGTTTCGAGCAGCCAAACGGGCCTTGACGCTCTAACCTCTGTTGAGAATGTCATTGGCGGATCAGGCAACGACACGATTACCGGTAATGGCGGCGTTAACCGCCTAGAGGGCCAGGGTGGCAACGACACTATCAATGCCGGAGCCGGCAACGACTTCGTGATCGGTGGACTAGGCAACGACACGATGAACGGCGGGGCAGGCAGCGACGTTTTCATCTTCGTCCCAGGGTTCGGCAACGACCGGATACTCCAGTTCGACGCCAACCCGACGGGTGGCCAAGACTTGCTCGACATTTCCGCATTTGGAATCAAAAGCGCCGATTTTGCCGCTCGGGTCACCATCGCCGATGTCGGAGCCGACACGCTCGTCACCATCGACGGTAATGCCGCTGGAACGATCCGTCTCGTGGGGATCGGCAGTACCTCGGCAGTGACCCAGGCGGATTTCGTGTTGTTGTTAAGCTGACCGGTACGCGCCGACGATCGTCATTGCTTGGGCGTCATCTCCACCTCTTTGCCGACTCTGGCCTGGATGGCGCGCTCGCGAGCGTATTCCTTCAGTCTCTCGTGCAGCGGCACCATGTCCGGCGCGGCCGTCTTGTTCTCCGGCTTTGCCCTCTCGTAGGCGAGGGCAGCCTTGGCCGCGTCTATGCGGGTGCGGAGGTCGAGCGCGGTGTCGGCGTAGACCGCCTGCAACAACGCGAGCGAATTGCCCTGGAAATGCTCGGGCAGTGCGCACATGGCCTCGGCCTCCGCCAGCCGCCGCGCCAGCGTGCGTTTGTTCGGCGTGCCCTTGGTCCTGCCGCCCGTTTTGCGTCCAGCCGCCATTTGGTTTCCGTCTACTTATCTACCTTTGGTCTATTCAATAACACGCGGGAGCGCTTTACGGAAGGCCTGACAGCACCACAATAAGAAGCACAACCTCCGTTTTCGTGTGGCCGTTCCACTCAATATTGACTTTGCAGAACGAATGAATTTGCGATGAGCTTAAAAAGTGGTTCGAATTTGTCAAATCGGGCCTGTAACGCTTGCTTATCTGGCGACATAGAGTGAGACATGCATTGAATGAAAATCATCTTATTCCCGTAAAGAGTTACGAAATGTAAGTTTCGAGTAAATATCATCACATCGACACGTTGAGTGGAGGTGTCGAATTTAATCATCGCCCCTTTTTGCCGATCCAGCGTGATTGGTTGCGCTCCTAAGACGGTAGAGCCTTGAGGAATCATCTCTTTCATTCCCTGCACTGAAAACAAATCGTCTAATTCGGCTTGAGTAACCTTGTAATTAGGAGGGAGTGGAATCTCTTTGACAATCAGGACTACGGCCTCTGAACCACGGCCATTTTCACTCGTGATAAGCTGAATCACATTCGGCCTTACTCCCTCTTTTGCTAGCCAGCTTTTTGGATATTGAATTTGGAAATCGACACCTTTGGCTTTTGGATGATCCTTTGGGCGAAAGGTGTTCGTAAAGCCACTGATAAATTCCTTCACCGGGCTATTTTGAAAGTCGGGGTGTCTGCTTAGCAGTGTTTGCAAAACTGGCGATTCCAAATTGCCCTTAGCTCGAAGAGCTACTTCCTTAATGAAAGCTTCAGCTTGGGATTGTGAAATAGTCGAACTAAGTTGGCTCTTAAACTTCTGGTGCATTTGGCTTTTGAAATTAGACCAGCGCGTGCCAGCCGCAGCCTGTAGTTCTAGTTCGATATTGTCGCATGCTGGCTTAAAGGCCAACTCGAATGCCAACTGCGCTCGTGCGGCACCATTGGCGAGGGTAGGAAATTCCAGCTGGATTTTTTCGATGCTCAACTTCTGGCCGGTGCAATAACCGTATGCTTGCGCTAGGTCGCTCTGTAAGGACGCCCTAACTTCCTGCGAAAACACAGGCTGAGAAGCCAATATCAGAATAATCAACGGCGAAAGGAAACGTTGCATCCGGTGCGCCCTCGGCGACGGCCCGTTCTTACAGTGTAACCGGACACCTGAATAGCTGCAAGACGCTACCGATTCGGGACCGTTTCCGGCATAGAGTAGCCAAGTTGGTAAGGACACATACGCGTCGCCTTCCGAAATCAGAGCCGGCTTTAAGAATCTGGCTCTTCGTGAAGTCGTGTGGGTGATTTTGGAGCATTTTCGAACGGGAGTCTATTTCTGCTGTTGCCGCGCGCCGCAAAGACATCGCGCCGCTGCTGAACGATCTCGTCGCTTGGATGAAACGCGAGCGATGGGCCTCCTGGCCGGTGGCAAGCTGGCTGCTGCGCGTGCCCTTGACCCTGCCGCCGGTTTTGCGACCTGATGCCATCTGGTTTCGTCTACCTATCTAATGCTCGTCTACTCGATAACACGCCGGACCAGGTTACCTTTGGGTGGCCTCTTGTTAACCAGACTTTGGGAAAACAGAAGTTTAATCGCTTAATCAATCCTTTACTCGCCCGACTTTAAGTTTACGAGTTGCGTCGGAGCGGGTGGACCAAATGCGTGCGGCCATCGATTTATTGACGCTGCGCTTATTTTCACGAGCGTCCACGTTGCTGGGGGTTGGCCTCATCGCCACGAACTGCAGCCCTGGCGTGGAGAGGTTCCACGATAACCCCTTTGCCGCCAACACGCTGCGTCCGCCCAGCGAAACGACCGGCTCGGTGTCGCGCAGTCAGGTTCAGCCCGATCCACAGCCGGCGCTGCAGCCGACACACGAGCCTTTGCCCGCGGCAAAGCCTCGGAGCGAACTCCCGCCCGGTGGAACGCCGACGCCGGCACCAGCGATGCTACCCAAGCAGACTACGCGGAAATCGGTCAAATGGCTGCCTGCGCCCCCGGAGGGTATGCGTTCGGTACCGCCCGATTTTTTAGCAACGACTGAGAAAGATGATCAGCCTCGCTAATCAGGGCGGCTGCGGGCTCTCGCTCCCACCCTCGCGTCATGGGGGCATCAAGTGGCTATGTCGCGCCACCACAATAGCGACCAGTTCGGCTTGTTGAGTAGGGCCTCGTGCGTTGATTACGGCGTTTGCGTCACCAAAGCGCTAAGGGGGACCTCGATCTATTTCGTTTTCAAGCGCAGCTTTGAGATCGGCGCGCAGAAGATCAGGTTTTTTGAGCGCGCTCTGCAGATGCGGAGCTTGCTGGTCCGCCCGGTGCGTCTGTTTTTCAGCCGCATCGGACGGTTCGGTCCTCATGCTGCGGCTATGCGTTCGAGCGTCGCCGCAATTGCCCGCCGATCCAATTAGGCGCACGCCAAGTTGCGGATTTAGGAACATTTCGACGCCGTGCGATTTCAGGACGACGACGATTTTTTCTACCGTGCTGGGGCTGCAAGTGATGTGGCGGTCAGGGTCCCGCTCCCAGTATCTTGCCGCGCGCTCGCTGAACCCTGCGGCCCTGGCGAGGTCCCGCTGCGACAAACCGGCCAAAGCGCGCGCGGCGCGGAGCAAACGGCCGGTGATTAGTATGGCGCGCATGACTATCTCCTTTTGTTACTGGCGCGGCAGGTTGTTGGGTTGTGCTCATCGCAGCAAAAAAACTCGCTTATCTGGACTGTGAGAAACGTGATACGCGCGCGCGCGAGGCGCGCTTGGGCTTCTTTCCCTGCGTTCTTAATAAAAGAGAGAGAATTACATCTATGCTCGCGCACGCGTATCACGTTTCTCACGTTTTTAGCCCAAACCGACACATCAAGCTGCATCTTCAACCTTCCCCCGCTTTGCTCTCGGCGAGTTCATCAAGCGCGCGAGTTCCACCTTCCGGCGCTCCTCGACTGCCTTCCGCTCTGCGAGTTGCTCGAACACCTTAGGGTTCACCTGCCACGCGCGCGTGACCGGTCCGTCGCCCTCGGGCAACAGCCAGCCGCCCGCCACGAGCGGCGACACGGCCTTGTTGACCTCCAGCATCTCCATTCCGCGAAAGGCGGCTACCATGCGGGTGAGGTCACTTACCAAGACCCGCGGCGTCCCCTCGGTCAGGATGTAGGACGCGGCGCGTTGGATGCGGTCCAGGTTTCCGTTCGCCGTGCTGGTCGAATAGAACGCATGCGCATGCGGCAGGATGAAATCCTCGACCAGTCGTGCGGCCCTGGCGACGGTCTCAGTGTGAACCGGCGTGGTGATGCCGTGCGCGGGGTCGTGCGCGAGATGCAGAAGAAGGATCAGCGTTCCGAAGGTGCCGGCGAGCTTGCCGACGAACCCTTGAAAGCCGGTGTCGAGCCCGGCTGCGGCTTGTTCAAGGTCGAATATCCGTCGGCGGGTCTCGTGCGCCGCTCGATCGGCCTCATCGCTCAGAATGAGGGTAAACGCTCCCTCATTGAGCAGAATGCGTTTCGGCATCGCGTCTAGGAGCGCGTTGGTCAGGCTCTCATAATTCGCCGCGTCGGCTTCGGTGTCGGCGTCGACGGCGAAATTAGCCGGCCCCATCATTGTCGGAATGAATCGCTGCAGGAGGCCATCGGTCGATAGCCCGCGGATTTCGGCCAGGCGTTCCGGCTGAATGCCGCCGAGCACGCTGCAAGACAGATTTCTGATGCGCTGCTCCCCGCGCGTGATCCGATCGACGGTGAACGGCCCGCCGTCGTAGGATTGCAACCAGAACCCCCGGTCTGCGCTCGCGCCCTTGCTCGATCCGCCGTATTTCTCCATCGCGCCGATCCAGCCGGCGAGCTCGTCATTCTTTACGAGGATGCCGCGGTCCTGCCGGGACAAGATTTGGCCGACGGCTTCGATCGTTGCGCTCCCGACAACGTGCCGCACCGGCTTGGGCGGGTCCGGAGCCTTCGGGTCTAGCGCCTTCGCTTCGTCCCGTTCGCGCTCCCAGCGGTCCCACAAGTCGTTCTGACGTGTTTCCAGGAAGCGAGTCGCCTCCCGCATGGCTGGCGTCTTCCGCGCGCTCACCGCCCCCACCAGCATCACCCACAGCCGCGGGCTGGCGTACCAGTTTCCGCCCCGCATCATCTTGAGCCGGAAGCGATGATCGAGCGCGCCGCTGATGTTTGCTAGCGCCGCCATAGCGACCGCGCTCGGGTCGCAACCGATGGCGCGCGCCTGAGCGTTGACGAGCCCCTGAACGCTGGCGGGCAGAATGTCCGAAGGAAACTGCGGCACGATGTAGGGCTGCCACGGATCGAGCACGGCGTCGCCGATCGCTCTGGCGTATTTCTCCCGCGCGGTTGTGACGATGGTCGGGATCGATGCCGACCTCGCGGCCCATCGAAGATCGCGCGCGGCTGTCGAGGCTTCCATCAGGCCCCGCAGCACATTGACGGTCGTGCCGTCATTGATGCCGGCGGTGATGAACTTCGCCGAGAGCGAGACCAGCGACTGGTGGAAGTTCTCGCCCGTGACGACGCCGCGAAACGAATCCGCCCAGGGCCTGCCTTTGTACGAAGTGAACTCGCTGTCGCTGACGTGAGCCTCTTCGGGCGCTTCAGCGATAAGCGCCGCGAGCGCATTATCAAGGTTGATCTCGACGTTGGGATTGTGCTCGACGATTGAACACAGACGCGGATCGGCCTTACGATGCCATGATCCAGGCCAGCGGATTGGATGACTGATCGGGCTGTTCGTTGCGTCGCCGCCCACAATCGCGTTGGCGATTTTGCGCGCTTTCTCCAATACCGCAAGCTGCGGCCCGGTCGCCGGTCTCGCCAGCCTCCAATGGAGGTGACATTTCGGCTCGATCTCTCCGGTCGTTGGGTCGGTCCACTCACCGCCGCTGTGCACGACCACAGTGGCCGGCCCGAGGATTTCCTGCAGCTTCGTTCGTGCGGCGGACGGGAACTTGTCGCAGTCCACCGTCAGGGCTGGGCCGGCTAACACGTCGGCCTTGCCCGCGTGGTCAGAGTTCGAAAAGACTGCAACGGGCGGGCAGAAGACGACAGCTTTCGGGTTTTGCGCCGCCCGCCGGGCGTCGTCGACGGCTGCCTCGACAAGAAAGCCGAGACCGCCACTCAACCGGGTAGGCGTGATTCGGAAAGTGCTTTGATCGTGCTCGTGGTAGGCCCGGAGCGAGACGAAACCTTGCTTCCCGGCATGACAGAACAACGCCTTGACAAACGCTGCGAGCTGATCGCGATCGGGTTCGAGCGCTGTCATGCCGCGTTCCCCCCGTCGTCATCGACAAAGACTGCGCCGTATTGCTTTGCAGCCGCGCGAGCCGCCGCGATCGCGTCATCAAGGTTGAAGTGCCGCCCGAGAGGCGATGCGCCGTCTTCCCAGGCGCTCACAAGATGCACCGCCCAGCAGCCACCATTCATGTCGTCAGGAGCAACGTAGATTTCTGGCGGCGGCCGGCGACGGCGTTCGGGAAATCGAATGATGCTCATGCTGCTTACCCCCCTTTTTCGAGGGCGCGGCGCAGAGCGGCGGCCAGCGCCGTCTCGGCCGAGGGCGAGCGCGCGAGCGCGTTGGCGACGACTTGCCGTTGCGCTGACGTGAATGCGGCGCTATTAGTAGAGCTGATCTCGCCGCCAAGCTGATCAGCATTCCGAGGGTCGCGCACCGTCTCAGGCGCGGCCCTCGTCGCATTTTCGGGGGTCATGAGCGATCACGCAGCCTCCGGTCGACCGCGAGCGAGGCGACCTGCGAACGCGATCAGGTCCTCACGCGGGATTAGCGTCTTGCGGCCCACTTTCCGGCTTGTGATTTCACCGGCGGCGATCAGTTCGTACAAGGTCGAACGGGAAAGGCCGATGACGCGGCACGCGTCTGGGATGGGGAGTAAAATGGGGTCCATATCGTCCTCATCGTTAACCGCCAACAACAGCGGTCTGGCAAGGAACATTATGGACGACTGCGCGGTGGCGCGAAAATACACCTAGCGGCCCGAATTTGCGCGCTCACTTTCAGCCCGCTCCAGCGCGTCTAGGAACTCCTCGGGGTCGTCGAGCTCCTCGGCGAGCTGATAGTCGCGGCCCGGCAATTGCCGTTGTATAATGTCATCGATCTTTCTGGGAGTGATCTTCACGGTGGGCGGGCGGAATGATTCGATCGCATCGTGGACAAAGCTGTCGAAAAGGCTATCGCTGCAACCTTCGAGTTCGCTCCATGTATGCGTCGGCCGCACGGCAAGCATTTCTTGAAAGACGGACATCAGTAGAGTGATTAGGCTTTGCAGATTGTAGTCAGGGCGCCGCGCTCCTTTGTCATCACGGGCGGATTTCGCCATGTCCTTTTCCGTTGCCGCCGCACGTTCAGCCCCGCGCGCCATGCGGTACATGTAATCCACATCCGGACGCCCATCATAGTAGTCCAGCTTGGTCTTCGCCTCCCAAGCCAGTCGGACGCGCTCCAAGACGACTTCACTCCGCTGTTCAGGATAGTCGGGCACGCTCTGCACCTCCGACGCGAGCAGCACGCGCACCATCCCGTCTTCGCCAATCGCCTCAGCGGCTTTCGCAGCTCTCGCGAGGCCCTTCGCCATCGCGCGCAGTTCGCGAGCCATAGCCGATGGCCGCAGCCGGTTCGGCCTGCTCAGGTATAGCCGCACTAGGCGCGCGCTATTCCACTCCAATTCTAAAAGCGTTCTCTCAGGAACTTGTATGCCCTTCTCCGCCAGCCGCCGGCGGAATCGTTCGAGCCTTGGTTTGGGCTTATCCGGCGCTGTAGCTTGCTTCGCCATCGCGCGCACCTCGCGCTGCACCGGGGGGAGCACGGGGAAACATGCGTACCGGCTTGTCGGCCCGTCGGCCTATCCCGCGCGGCGTGATTATCCGCCAGTGCGCGCTGGTCGCGCCAGAGGCACGACCACATTGTCCCCGACCGGTTCACAGAATTTCGCCCACGCCTCCATCAACGCGCGCCGCTTTTCCAGCGCGTCGCCGCGCCGGTAGGCCCGCTCGGTCGCGTCGCCTACTACATGCGCCAAAGCCGCTTCCGCAATCTCGCGCGGGAAATTCGTGCACTCGCCTGCCCAATCGCGGAACGTCGAGCGAAAGCCGTGAACGGTGTAATTAATCCCCGCGCGACGGGCCGTCATTCTCATGGCCA
>CAZGMU010000158.1:0-10424 GCA_964526975.1 uncultured Planctomycetaceae bacterium | reverse complement strand
GACCGTGTGGGCCGGACTCTTGCGAGTCCAGCTACACCCATCACTTCAGCATAGACAGACCACTAGCGTCGTAGACCGAAAGCCAGCGCAGCTAAGCAGGTTAGCAGCGTCAGAGTTGCCGGCTCGGGCACTGCGGAGCCGGTTGGGAGTGAATTGGCCGCACCGCTGCCAGGGGACCGGCCGAAATTCGAGCGCCAAGTTGCGTATTGGGCGGCGCCGATCGTGCCGCCGGTGGGGTCGTTGGGCAGCGTGTTCGTCGTGCCCTGGCTTTTGCGCCAGAGGACATAGTCGGCGGCGTCGACTACGCCGTTGCTATTGTAGTCGCCGAATAGTCCGGCTGGCGTCGCGGGGCTGACAATGATCGAAACGCCGCCGTTGTTGTCGCTGAGGATGTTATCGGGCACCGCGAATGTCAGAGTTTCTGTCGAGGTGAAGGTGTATCGGTCCGTGCGAACGCCGGTGATACGCCCGCCAGGTTGCTTTACGATGATGTCGTCGAAGTGGTTGTTCACAGCGAGGTTGAAGGCTTCGATCGCCGAGCCAGTGCCGCCGTTCAAGCCAGCTGGTCGAATGGCGCCGGCGAAGATATCTGGAACCGATGAGTTTGCGACACCAGCGGCATCGAACACGAAGTAGTCTGTGATCCAGGGCGAGTTGTAGGTCCAGGCAGTGAAGATCTGCGAAAGCTGGCCGGAAGAAAGACTTGGAAATTCGGCTGCCGCGAGGGTTGGATTGGTCAGTCTGAACGAATAGGTGCCGGGCTGAACTACAAGTTGCGTAAGTGCGGTCGCGCCGCCGGTGAAGAAGGGTTGGAACCAGCTGTCCTGGTTGGCGTTCCAGCCAGCGGCGCCATCTTGCTTCGCGATGACGTTCACGATCGCGGTGTTGAGCGGCAGGTTGGTAGTGATCACGTTGCCGGCGAGCGCGGGGTGGCAGATCGCGGCAAGCGAGTAGAGTAAAAGGAACCCACAAATTATGCGTGTTACTATTCTCACTTGGATCCCTTAAGAGTGACGTTCAACCATCGCGGCTTCGGGGCATGCGATTTAATGAGTATACGACTACGGATGCGATAAACACAGGGAGTAACGCGGCAGGCTCGGGAACTGCGGTAGATGTTGCCGATCCGCTGCTGGCGGTTTGGCCGAAATGCGATCGCCAGATGTCGTACTGGCTTGCGCCAATCGTGCCGCCGGTGGGGTCGTTGGGCAGCGTGTTCGTTGTGCCCTGGCTTTTGCGCCAGCGGATGTAGTCGCCAGCGTCGACGGTGCCGTTGTTGTTGTAGTCGCCGGGGATGCCGGCGGAGACGACGAGGCTGAGCATGCCGGTGGTGTAAAGTTGCGAGGTGTTCCACGCCAGGCCAGCGATCGTCGGCAGGTTGAGCGTGGAGAACGTGCCGTTGAGGATGCCCCAGTTGAGGATGTCGAACGATTGGCCGGCGGTGGGTGAGAAGCCGTTGATCAGCGATACGTTCAGTGTGCCGCCGAGTGCGAGCGTGCCGCTTACGAGCAGTTGATCGTAGCCGCTGCCGGCGAGGTTGCCTCCGAGCTCGATGTTCAGCGAGCTGGCAGCCGAGAGGGTGGCGTTGCCGCCGAAGCTGACTGCTGCTGTTGTGTTTCCCGGGGAGAGTGAGGCGAGGAACACCGCGGTGCCGGGGCCGGTGAAGCTGCCCGAGCCGCTGACGTGGCCGAAGAAGAACGCGCTGCGGCCCTGTTCGAGGCCGATCGCGCCGTTGTTCGTCAAGCTGCCGAGCACATCCAGGTTGCCTTCGCCGACGTTGGTGAAGTTGCCGATGATCGTTCCGCTGCCGCGAACGATGCCGTTGTTCGTAGACGAAGCTCCGTTCAGGCGTAGCAAACCCTCCGTGATCAAGATGCCGCTGTTCGTAAAGTTGTTGTTGATCGTGCCCTGTGCGCGGAGCGTGCCGCCCAGGTTGTTGATCGCGGGGCCGCTGCCGGAAATCGTGCCACGGGAGAGCGTGAAGGAGCCCCAGTTGTCGAGGCCTGCGCCGTTGACGGTGAGCGTTTGGCCGGTCGAGAGCGTGATGCTGCCACTGTTTTCGACACCATTGGCCGCTACGAAGCTGGGGCCGAGCGTGGCCGTTCCTTGATTGAGCAACCGCCCGTTGAACGTGCCACTTTGGTAGACGAAGTTTCCTGGCGAGAAGAGTGTGCCGTTGATCGTGCCGCCGGCTTGTGTGATCGTTCCTGCGTAGAACGAGCTGCCAGCGTTTTGCGTCAGGCTGCCGCCGGCCGTGATGGTTAGATTGCCGGTGACGTGATGCGTGCTGCCGCTGTTGAGCGTGAGGGCGAAGGTGCTGACGCCGCCGAGCGTTTCGTTGCCATTGACCAGGAGCGTTTGGTTATTGCCGAGTGAGCGTGCGGTGCCGAAGGCGGCGGATGTGGTGGTTGAGGCGGCCCCGGAGTCCCAGGTGACGTCCTGTTTCATGTTGAGCGTGCCGCTGGTCCAGTTGAACCGGCCTGGTGCGCCGTCGAAGTTGAGCGTTGTGGCGTTGATCGTGCCGCCGGCCAGGTTCAGTTGAGTTGTGCCGGAGTTGTAGACCGTCAGTACGTTGCTCAGGCTGAGAACTCTCGCGCCGCTGACCGAGAGGATGCCGGTCGCGCCCGCCGCGGTGTTGCTGCCGAGGCTGACGAATCCGGTGGTGACGCTGCCGCCACTGAGGTTGTACGTGCCGGCGGATGTATTGGCGTTGGCCGCACCGATGGAGATGAAGTTCGCCGTGTTGATGCCAGCGGTTTGGGTGAACGTGGCGGTGCCCGAGCCGCCGATGATTTGGTCGGTAGCCGTGATGCCGCCGCCGCTGAGTGTGTAGCTCGCGGTCACGCCTGCGCCTGCCGCCACTTGCAGGCTCGACGTGGAGTTCGAGCCGCCGGTTTGCGTGAACGTTGCTGGCCCGGTGTTGCCGACGATGACTGCGCTTTGCGACACGGCGAGGTTGCCCGAGTTGAGAGTGTACGTGGCCACGGGCGCGGTGGCGGAGTTGCCGATGGTTAAGTTGTGACTGGTGCCCAGAATCGTATGGGTGCCGCCGTTCTGGATGAATTCGCCCAGGCCTTGCCCTCCGATCGACGCGGGGGCGTTGGATGTCAGCACCGCGCTGCCACTAAGGTTGTAGGTTCCCGAGGAACCGGCATTTGCACCGAGGCGAAACGAAGTGGCGGTGGCGTTAATCGTGTGGGTGCCGCCGGTGTGATTGAAAATGCCTTTGCCGTTGCTGCCGATTGTTTCTGACTGAGCCACGGTGAGCGTGCCGCCGCCGCTGAGCGTGTACGTGCCGGTGGACCCGATGTTCGAAGCGATGACGAGGCCAGACCCCACCGAGTTGCTGCCGCCGGAGTGGTTGAACACGCCGCCGCTCTGCCCTGCGTTGCCGGTCGCCGAAGCGCCGATGATTTGCGAGGCACCGGTGGAGAAGGTGCCGCCGGTGAGCGCGAAGGCGCCGAACGAGGCGGCGTTGACGCCGAGGGTCAGGTCGACTGTGACCGAGGCGGTTCCGCCGGATTGGTTGAACGACCCGGCGCCGGAGACGCCGAGGTTCATCCCGCTGGTGACCGAAAGCGAACCGTTGCTCAGTGCATAGTCTCCGACGCCGCCGGCGACAGTGCCGATAAAGAGGCTGGTGCTAGTGGCGGCGCCGCCTGCCTGCACCACGTTGCCGCGCCCTGCATTGCCGACGTTGAACAATCCGGCGACGGTCAATGCGTTGGCGCCGATGGAAAGCGTTTCGGTGGTTGTGCCGGGGCCCGTGAGATCGACCGTGAGCGGCCCAATGAAGAGGGAGGCGACGTCGTAGGTGATGGTGCGGGCGAGGCCGTCGGTATTCGTCAGATTGACGGGCTCGGCGGCGAGCGGAATGCCATTGTTCGCGGCGTTGGTATCGGCCGTGGAGACGCTGCTCCAATTCGCGGCGTTGTTCCAGTTGCTGCTGCCCACGCTGTTGCGCCAGAAGCGTGTGGCGGCTGGGGCGATTGTTGCGTGTAAAAATAAAAGAACCGCCGCAAGTACAAAGCGTGGTGCGGTAGTTCCGCGTAAGGAAGTGCGTCCCTGCATTCGTAGCCTCCTGCTCCCAAATCCGTGTCCAGGCCGCTACGATATTCGATGCCAGCGCCAAATCAGAATCGTCGTTGAATCGTCTGTCGATGGACCGGCAGCTTACACCGTGCAGTGCGTTTGCGGCAATCACGATATGTGAGCGTTGGTGAGCCAACGGCCTTTCGGGACTCATCGGACAACGCGAGAGCAGCGTATGGAAATCCCGGTAAGAGGCGGGTTCTCGTCATTACCACGAACTGCTTCGTGGTGAGCACAATCACCAAAACGGACGCAGCGTACCTACTTATGCGACAGTCATCATTCTCAGTCCTTGGCTGCTTCCTTCGCTCAGATATCACGCAGCGTGGCCGTGCGCTTGAGCGCCGGTTGCGCGTACGTCGGTCGATCGAGTGTCCACATCTCAAAGCCGTTACTTGTGATGCGAGCCAGAACTACTTATGGCTTTGCGATCAAATCCCCTTGATCGAGTGTTATCTGGTTATCTATCGCCGGTAGAATCGCGAAAATTGTTGCGCCAGGAGCGTGAGAAAAGTCAGTGTTGAGCCCTAACCGCTTTCGATTATTTGGATCTCTTAGAAAGTCTCTTGAGATTCTTCCTAAGCGATATAGCTCGCTATAAATAAGATAAAGTTCCCATAACGCGACAGGCTTACGTCTTCCGCTTTCGTATTCGACTTCATAGGTCTTAGCTAAGGGGTCTACTGAAGCAATCGTATATTCCTTTTTTGCTTTGACCGAGAAGAATGGTGTCTGCTGATCGCATAGCCTCCGAATTCGCATCCATAGCTCACTATCATCGTATCTTGGTGATGGCATACATGCTCCAGAGTAACTAGACATAGGTCGTCTCGCGAGATCCGATATTTTTACTCCTTGGCAGCTTCTTTCGCCCAGGTGTCGCGTAACGTCGCTGTACGGTTGAAGACGGGCTTGCCGGGCGTCGAGTCGACCGAATCGACGAAAAAGTAACCGAGGCGCTCGAATTGGAAGTGGTCGCCCGGCTTGGCATTAGCCAGCGACGGTTCGAGCTTGGCGTTGTGGAGGACTTCCAGTGAGTTCGGGTTGATATTGTCGAGGAACGTGCCAGTAGGTGCCGCGAGCCGAGCGGCACCCTCTTTCGCGTCTGTGCCGGATGAGGTCCGGATCGGCTCGCCGGATCTACTGGGAACCTCATCCGGATGCTCGGCCCCAAACAAGTGATCGTACACACGAATCTCGGCGCTCGCTGCCTTCGCGGCCGAGACCCAGTGAATGGTTCCTTTGACCTTGCGGCCATCGGGAGCATTGCCGCCCCGTGTGGCGGGATCGTACGTGCAATGGAGCTCGACAATGTTCCCGTCTTTGTCCTTCACGACGTCGGTACATGTGATGAAGTAAGCGTAACGTAGCCGCACTTCGCGGCCCGGAGCGAGGCGGAAGAATTTCTTTGGCGCGTCTTCCATGAAGTCGTCGGCCTCGATGTAGAGTTCACGCGAGAACGGCACCATACGCGTGCCCATCTCGGGCTTTTGCGGATGGTTGGCCGCTTCGAGATCTTCGACCTGGCCTTCCGGATAGTTCGTGATGACCACCTTCAGCGGTCGTAGTACGGCCATTACGCGCGGGGCACGCTCGTTGAGATCGTTACGAATCGCGTCTTCGAGCCAGGCCATGTCGATCGTGCTATCGAACTTCGCGACGCCGATCCGTTCGCAGAACGCTCGCATCGCCTCGGGTGTGTAGCCGCGACGACGCAAGCCGCGGATCGTTAGCATCCGTGGGTCATCCCAGCCGGAGACGTGCTTTTCTTGCACGAGCTGCAGCAGCTTGCGCTTGCTCATCACGGTATACGTCATGTTGAGCCGAGCAAACTCGATCTGCCGCGGATGATGGATGCCTAGCTCCTTGCAAAACCAATCGTAGAGCGGCCGATGGTTTTCGAACTCCAGCGTGCAGATCGAGTGGGTGATGCCTTCGATCGAGTCGCTCTGGCCGTGCGTGTAATCGTACGATGGATAGATGCACCACTTGTCGCCCGTGCGGTGGTGATGCGCGTGCTTGATGCGGTACATCACCGGATCGCGCAGGTTGATGTTCGGCGACGCCATGTCGATCTTAGCCCGGAGCGTGCGCGAGCCGTCTGGGAACTCGCCCTTTTCCATCCGCGTGAAGAGGTCGAGGTTCTCGTCGACCGTGCGATCGCGGTACGGGCTATTCTTTCCTGGCTCGCTCAGCGTGCCGCGGTGTGCGCGCATTTCCTCGGCCGTCAGATCGCAAACATACGCCTTACCGGCCTTGATGAGTTGTACCGCCCAATCGCGGAGTTGTTGAAAGTAATCCGACGCGTAGAACAGCCGATCTTCCCAATTGCCGCCGAGCCAGCGCACGTCGTCGATGATCGAGTCGACGTATTCTTGCTCTTCCTTCGTCGGATTCGTATCGTCGAAACGCAGATTGAACTTGCCGCCGTACTCCTGCGCGAGGCCGAAGTTCAAGCAGATGCTCTTGGCGTGGCCGATGTGCAAATAACCATTCGGCTCGGGCGGAAACCGCGTATGCACCTGCCCGCCGTTTTTGCCGGCGGCGCGGTCGGCGTCGATGATTTGTTCAATGAAATTGCGAGACGGTTTTTCAGAGGCGGTACTCACAGTGCTTCGACATCCCTTTCCACAATGAGGATTTCTTCCTGGGCCAGATCCGCCTTTAACTGTTCTTTTAAGTCTTTCAGATACCGTTTTGCACGGCGGACGTCTCGGGCGATCACTCGATAGATGACAATTTCATCCCGATAGGTCACATCGCCGAATTTCTAAAAGCCGTGATTTGTTTGAGGGAAATACGTCAAACCGCCAAATTCATCCAGCAAAGACGCTTGCAGTTGCTGAAACTTGCGACCCTCGATCGGTGTTCCGTCGTTGTATCGCAACGGAATGAAAATATCATATTCTTTCACCGATTGGCGTATCCTGGGCTAGGGGGAGACTTACTGTCGGCGTGACTTCACGAAATCGAATTCCCGCATCGCGCAATGCATTGGCTGCTGCTTCGTCCACTACATAGGTGTTATTTGCCAATACTGTACCGGGAGAATGTCGTAACAGGATCGGCAACGCAAGCGCTTCATCATCCTGAGTGAATTGAAGAACGATGCTCATTTCGAACTCGCGCAATAATATTTGGAGCTGATGGAACGCCCCAATTATAGTCCGCCTCTTCCAGTCCCGGTAGTTCAGACGCTAAGCCTCCAAGGCCGGCTCGCCCCACTCGGCGACGAAATCGTGCTCGCGCTTGGGGCAATGGACTTTTTTTCCCAAGAAGGCCCCTTGTGCTTTGCTGGAGTGTGAGCATTTCGGGCAGGCGAATATAGGAAGCCCGAGCGACCGAAAACAACCTTCGCTCCGCAATCCTATTCAGAGGCCGTCGCCGTCAGTTCGCAAGTGTTGGACGAAATCGCTGGGCCATTCAACGACGCCTCGGCGAACGATTCGTCGCTTTCCCAGATCACGACCTTCGTGGCCGTGACGCCCTTCCCTGCCAGTAGCTTCGGGCAGACTTCGCGAAGCAAGTAAGTCGCCATGTTCTCCGACGTCGGGTTGTACGGCAGCACATAGTAGCGGCATGGCACGACGATCTTCACGGCCGACAAGCCGTTTTCGTCATCCTTGTTCAACACGAAGCCATGATCCCAGTTCTCGTCGAGCCAGCCTTTGAAGAGCTTCTTCAACTCCGCAAAATCAATCACGCGGCCCACCGCATCGACCTGATCGCCGGTGACATAAAAGTCGGCCATGTAGTTGTGGCCATGAAAGTGCTCGCACTTGCCGCCGTGCTTATGCAGCCGGTGGCCCGCGCAGAACTTGATGCGACGCATGATCGTGAGAGGCATAGTTAATCCAGGATGCGGAAGTGAGGATGCGGGATGCAGGGAAGGAGGCATGAGCCTGCTCGAATTATTTTTGTAGCGCGAGGTCTATTGTGGAAGCCACATTTTGTACACGATACATATATACGCGGCCACCGATCCGCCTTTTCCCTCTGACCTCATCCTCGATTCCGTATCCTCCTCCATGATCGACATCGTCAAACTGGAATGGATCGGCTTCATCGCGTTTTCCCTGCACGTCCTGGGGGTTCTCACGGCGATCCATGCCATCATGACCGCCCGCACCTCGCAGGGCGCAATTGCCTGGTCGCTTCTTTTGATTACGTTTCCCTATGTCACGCTACCCGCCTATGGCCTATTCGGGCGCGGCAAATTTCAGGGCTATGTAAAAGCTCGCCGCGCTGGCGATTCGCAGATCGACCATATCGCCCGTGCGCTGGAAAAGAAAATGCGGTTGTTCCGCGTACGAGATGAAGACGTTGATCCGAAATTCCGAGCGCTCGAAGAGCTGGCCGAGATGCCCTTCACGAGCCACAACCACGCACAGCTACTGATCAACGGCAACGAGGCATTCCCCGCGATGTTCGCGGGCCTGGAAGCCGCCCGAGAATACATCATCGTTCAGTTCTACATCGTCCGCGACGACGATCTCGGCCAACAGATGAAGGAAATTTTGGAGCGTAAGGCTCGCGAGGGAGTGCGGGTTTACGTTCTCTTCGACGAAATCGGCAGTTACGAGCTTCCGCGGGTCTATCGCCGCGAGCTGGCCGCTGCCGGCGCGATCATTCTTCCATTTCGCACGTCGCGCGGTTTGCGTAACCGATTTCAGATCAACTTTCGCAATCACCGCAAGATCGTGATTGCCGACGGCCAGGTCGCCTACGTGGGCGGGCTCAATATCGGCGACGAATACATGGGGCTCGACCGTGTCTTCGGGCCCTGGCGAGACACGATGGTCGAGGTTCGTGGCCCCGTCGTCCAGGCCATTCAGTTCGCGTTTCTCGAAGACTGGTATTGGGCAACCGGCGACGTGCCGGACATCGACTGGACGCCCCTTCCCGCTCCCGAAGGCGACGAGACCGCCCTCTGCCTCGCTTCGGACCCGTCCGACATGCTGGAGACTTGCGGGCTGTTTTTCATGCACATGATCAATTCGGCCCGGAAGCGGATCTGGATCGCCAGCCCCTACTTCGTGCCGGATACGGCGTTGGTGCAAGCGCTCCAGCTTGCGGCGCTACGTGGCGTTGATGTCCGTATCGTGCTGCCGCAGAAGCCAGACCACAAGCTCGTCTACCTGGCCGCGTTTGCCTACATCGCCGAAGCTGAGCCCTCCGGTGTAAAGTTCTACCGCTACTTGCCAGGCTTCATGCACCACAAGGTGATCCTGGTCGACGACGACCTGGCCGCCGTCGGCACCGCGAATTTCGACAACCGCTCGATCCGCCTCAATTTCGAGATCATGCTGTTATTTGCCAACCGAGAGTTTGCCAGCTCGGTCAGCGAAATGTTCGAAAACGATTTCACTGTTTGTCGACAGGTGCGAGCCTCCGACGTAGCCAGCCGCTCGTTCTGGTTTCATTTCGCCACCCGCTTCGCGCGACTGCTGTCGCCGGTTTTGTAGAAGAGGCGTAGTACAAATCCAGTAGCTGAATTCGCAAAAATTCGGCCGCGCTGCAACGAATCCGAATTTTTGCAAATTCGGCTACATCGGTTTTGAAATCGCCTGTACTAGATTGAACGTTGCTCGAGCGCCTAATAATACCGCACCGACAACCCACTACCCACGAAGAAATTATCCGCCGCCTCGTTCAGTCCCACGCCGGCACGAATATCCCATTGCACATCCTTGCTGAAGAGGTACGTAAACCCACCGTTGAAGTAATTCTCCGGCCGATTCGTGTCTGCGCCCGTCGGCGACAACACGTACCATTCCGTGTAGCTGCCCAGCTTCTCGGTCCACATATGACCCAGAGACAACGACTGATTCAACTCGGAATACAAGCTGCTCGTTTCGTCATCCACCGCTCCGTTGATCCCGGTCGAGCCGGCCAGATACCAGTCTTCGCAAAAGTCCCAAGCGTAACAGAGATTGAAGCCCGGCAAGATTTCATCCGATGTAAATGCGCTGCCGCCACTCGGCACCGACATCTGCAGAATGAGCCCTACTTCCGGCAAGTAGCCTTGCTGCTCGGTCAGTGCAATTTTGAAACCGAGAATGAGGTCATTGGCGCCCGATTCGGTTTCCTCAATGCCGCTGGTCCGCGCGCGCTCGATCTCGTAGTTCCAAACCGTGCGAAACTCCAACCAGTCGGCAAGCATACCCAATCGCAGCAGTGTTTCCGGAAACGAATGATTGGTCGTGCGTACGCCTTGCGACGAATCGCTGGTAAACGTGTAGCCCATTTCCAACTGCAAGACGCCCTGCCCGACCGTCGTGGGAGACTCGGTGAAATCAGGCCGATCGGTGATGAGTGGCTCGTCCAATTTA
>CAZGMU010000157.1:0-10440 GCA_964526975.1 uncultured Planctomycetaceae bacterium | reverse complement strand
CGCTTCCGTCTGTAAAGGTCGACGATGGCTACTACTCGGCCGTTGCGATTGCCGACCACGCGATCGACTTCCTCAAACAACACGAAGCGGAGCACAAGGACAAGCCGTTCTTCGAGTTCGTCGCTTTCACCGTTCCTCACTTTCGACTGCAAGCGCCGCCGGAAGACATCGCGCGGTACAAGGGACGCTACGACGTTGGCTGGGACAAGATCCGAGCGGATCGCTGGGCGCGGATCGAAAAGCTGCTGCATCTACCGGGCACGCTCTCGGCCATCGAACCGAATAGCGGCACGCCCTACCGCTCCAAGCCGGCACGAGAACGACTGGGACCAGTCGAGGTTTGGAACGAGGTGGCCTGGAACGAAGTGCCGGCCGACAAGCAGGCGTTCCAGGCTCAAAAGATGGAAATCCATGCCGCGATGGTCACCTGCATGGATCGTCAAATCGGCCGCGTGCTTGATCAATTGCATGCGATGAATGCCGACGAGAACACGCTTGTGCTCTTCTTCTCCGACAACGGCGCGAGCGCCGAAATCGCCATGCGCGGCGACATGCACGATTTCTCCGCCCCGCAAGGCTCCGCCGCTACGTTCCTGAGCCTCGGCCCCGGTTGGTCGAACGCGGCCAACACGCCGTTCCGCCGGCATAAAATCTGGGTGCATGAAGGAGGGATCGCCACGCCGCTCATCGCTCGTTGGCCAGCGGAAATCACCACGCCGGGCGAACTGCGGCATGCCGTAGGGCACGTCATCGACCTCGCGCCCACGATCCTCAAACTGGCCGGCGGCACCTGGCCCAGCGAGGCGGATGGCGCAAAAGTTCCACCGCCGCCCGGTCGAGACCTCTCTTCCACTTTCAAGCAAGACGTGGCGGTCGAGCGCGACTATCTCTGGTGGCTACACGAACGCAACCGGGCGATTCGCCAAGGCGACTGGAAACTCGTCCAAGCACGCGACGAAGAATGGCAACTGTTCGACCTGGCCCAAGATCGGGCGGAAACCAACGATCTCATCCAAAAGAATCCGGAAAAGGCCCAAGAGCTGCTCGGCCTGTGGCAAAAACAACTCGAGCAATTCGAGCGCGACGCCAAGAACGAAACCAGCGAACAAGCTCCGCCTAAGAAAAATCGGCCAAAAAAGAAACCGGCGGCTGCGGCCGCTTAGGAACGACTAAATAATAACTTCCCGATTTTCAGAATAACCACGGAGACACGGAGGGCACAGAGAAAACAAAAGTGGAGACAGAAGAACACGAATCGCCACGAATCTACGTTCATCCATCAGAATCAAGAATGAGACGGAAGTGGCCTTTTCTTTGATAGTTGATATTAGCGGGGATTAGTGAAGATTAGTGTTCCTCTCCTCTAGACTTCTTCTCCGTGCCCTCCGTGTCTCCGTGGTGATTCTGAAAATAAGAGAGTTTTTGTCGAGCCGCTCCACCACAGCGAGGAGGCCATCGGCATTGGCCAAGATTGGCTTTCGTTCTATAACACCGCATGGCCGAAAATCCCCAAAAACCGAATCGTCCCGCCGCTCCTCGCCCCATTCCAACCCCTGCCGCGAAAATCACCGCCGCGCCGTCAGAGCGGCTTCTTTCGCTCGATGCGCTCCGCGGGTTCGATATGTTCTGGATCATCGGCGGCGATAAGCTCGCGATCGCGATCCTCGCGCTTATTCCAGTCGCAAAGGCGCCCTGGGTTGAAAAAGTGCAGGAGCAGTTTACGCATGTTCGCTGGCAAGGTTTTCATGCCTATGACCTGATCATGCCGCTGTTTCTCTTCGTCGTCGGCGCGGCGATGCCCTATAGCTTTGCCCGGCGGGCCGAGCTAGGCCACTCGAACGGTCGGATGCTTTTCAAGCTGATCCGCCGCAGCGTGGTCCTGTTCATCCTGGGCATGGCGGTGCAGGGGCACTTGCTCGATTTCGATCTCAGCACGCTGCATCCTTTCTCCAATACGCTCCAAGCGATCGCGGTCGGCTACTTGTTCGCCGGCATCTTCATGCTCTACTTGCCGGTGTGGGCACAAATTCTTGTGGCCATTTTCTTGATGCTGCTTTACTGGCTGCTGCTCATGTTCATTCCCGTTCCGGTCGAAGGGCAGGAGGCGGTTCGCGGCCTCTTGGAAGAACATGCCAACATCGCTTATATCGTCGAGAAATGGGTCATGGGGCGCTTCATCGACGGCACCGATCCGCCTTACACGTGGGTCCTCTCCAGCATCACGTTCATCGCAACGACGATGCTTGGCGTTTTCGCTGGCTATATCTTGCGCTCCACGTCGAAGTCGTACATGAAGTTGATCTGGCTCGTGCTGCTCGGCGCCGCCTGCCTCGGCGCCGGCTGGGCGTGGGACCAATATCTGCACTTCACGATTATCAAGCACATCTGGACTAGCTCGATGGTTCTATGGGCGGCGGGTTGGAGCTACCTGTTGCTCGCGCTATTTTATCTAGTGATCGACCTCATCGGGCTGCGCAAAATCGCCTTCCCGCTGGTTGTGATTGGCATGAACGCGATCACCGCTTACGTGGCCTACCATCTTGTCATCCCATTCGACTACATCTCGAAAAGACTCGTCGGCGGCCTGGCCAATCATCTCGGCCCGGCAGGACCACTCCTGATCGCATTCACCACCGTCACGCTCGTCTGGCTGATGCTTTATCACCTGTACCGACATAAAGTCTTCCTCCGCATCTGAACAAGCAAGTAGTTGGCTCTAGGAAGGCAAAGATTAACCACGGAGACACAGAGGGCACAGAGAAGAGTTTTATCCGCAGATGAGCACAGACTGACGCAGATTTTATATGTTGAGAATTGGTGGCAATGAGACCTGCTAAAGCTTTCGCTGTCGGCTATTGGCCAGAAAAAGGTAGGTTTGATCACGGCGAAGCTTTTATCCATTAAAAACATCGAACTCGTACCTGCGTTTCCTAAAACGTCTTCTCTGTGTCCTCTGTGTCCTCTGTGTCTCCGTGGTTCATCTTCCCAAGCAACCACGAAATCTCACGGTTTTTGGCCTGCTGTGAGCCCGTGCGTCGTTACGTACAATGTCGTAATGGCGACTGCTTCTCCTGGCGACATCCGCGAACAGCTCGGCATGATTTATCAGACCGAGTCGCGCCGTGTGTTCGCCACATTGGTCCGCCTGCTTGGTGACTTCGACCTCGCAGAAGAAGCGTTGCACGACGCCTTTGCCTCGGCGATGAAGCAGTGGCCGAAAGAAGGCATTCCGAACCATCCTCGCGCCTGGTTGGTGTCGGCGGGCCGGTTCCAAGCGATCGACACGCTCCGCCGCCGGGCCCGATTCGATGCGTCTTTGACCGATATCGCGGAACGACTGGATCAAAACTCTCGCAACTCCGCGCCCGCGCTTCGCGACGACATCGAGGACGATCGCCTGCGGCTGATCTTCACCTGCTGCCATCCGGCGATCTCGCCCGACGCACAGGTCGCTTTAACACTGCGAGAAGTCTGCGATCTGACGACCGAAGCGATCGCCAGCGCGTTTTTGACGACTCCCTCGACGCTGGCTCAACGCATCGTTCGCGCGAAGGCAAAAATCCGCGACGCGGGTATTCCGTTCGATGTGCCTGCAACGGAAGACTTGCCCGAGCGGATCGATTCGGTTCTGCAAGTGATCTACCTGGTTTTTAACGAAGGCTATTCGGCCTCGTCCGGCAAATCGCTGACGCGCCCCGACTTGTCTAGCGAAGCAATTCGACTCGGGCGACTACTAGTCGAATTGCTGCCCGACACCGAGGCAATCGGCCTGTTAGCGCTCATGCTGCTACACGAGTCGCGACGAACTGCGAGGACAACGCCTACTGGTGAACTAATCCTACTAGACGAACAAGACCGCTCCCTCTGGAATCAGCAGCAGATCGCCGAGGGGAAAACTCTGGTTGCTCGCGCCTTCTCGTCTGGCCAGGTCGGTCCTTACACGGTGCAGGCGGCGATTTCGGCCGTCCATTCCGATGCCCCGACGGCCGCCGCGACAAACTGGGGAGAAATCGTCGACTTGTACGACCTCTTGGCCAGGGCAACGCCGTCGCCCGTTGTCGAGCTGAACCGGGCGGTAGCCATCGCGATGCGCGATGGCCCGGCGGTCGGCCTGTCGTTGATAGAGTCGATCCTGGCCAGCGGCAATTTGTCCGGTTACCACCTGGCCCATGCCGCCCGGGCCGACATGCACCGCCGGCTCGGCCAAACTGCCGCCGCTCGCAAAGCCTACCAGCAAGCACTGACGCTCGCCCAACAGGAGCCCGAACGCCGTTTTCTCGAGCAAAGACTGGCCGAATTGGCCTGAAAAAATTTTTGGGGGCGGCCTGTCGATTCCGTCCAACATCGAACGACTACTTCATGTACTGCACGTGGAGCGGACATTCCTGTCTGCCGGAAGGACAAACACGTCGCTCAATGTCACAAAATTTGCAGCCCTGGTCTGGGCAGATAGAAATGTCTGCCCCGCGACCAAATGCATATCCACCGAATAGGAGCTTCCGCCATGCGATTCATGGTCATCGTCAAAGCCACCAAAGAGTCTGAGGCAGGAATGATGCCCAGCGAACAACTCCTCACGGAAATGGGCAAGTTCAACGAAGAGCTGGTCAACGCCGGCATCATGCTGGCCGGCGAAGGCTTGCAGTCTAGCGCCAAGGGCGCGCGGGTCGAGTTCAAGGGCGGCAAGCGGACCGTCGTCGACGGCCCATTTCCGGAAACCAAGGAACTGATCGCCGGCTACTGGATGTGGCAGTGCAAATCGCTCGAGGAAGCGATCAAGTGGGTGAAGAAGTGCCCGCATCCACACCCGGGCGTCGACACCAACATCGAAATCCGGCAGGTGTTTGAAGCCGAAGACTTTGGCGCGGAATTCACGCCCGAAGCCCGCGAGCAGGAAGAACGACTTCGAGAAAGAATCGCGAACAAGAGCTAAGCGCTGCTAACACATGTAGCTGAATTCGCAAGAATTCGGCGCTATTCAAATCGAGGTTATTGTCCGAATTCTTGCGAATCCGGCTACAAGATTGACAAGGGAACACAACCATGCAAGCCATCACACCCTGCCTGTGGTTCGATAGCGAGGCCGAAGAGGCCGCTAATTTTTACGTTTCAATTTTCAAAAACTCCAAGATTACTCAGATCCACCGCTACGGCGAAGCGGGCAAGGAACATCATGGCAAGCCAATCGGTTCGGTAATGGTCGCGGCGTTCGAGATCAACGGGCAGCCGTTCACGGCGCTCAATGGTGGTCCGATGTTTAAGATCAGCGAAGCGGTTTCGTTCCAGGTGATGTGCGACACGCAGGAAGAAGTCGACTACTATTGGGACAAGCTCGGCGAAGGCGGCGACCCGGAAGCGCAGCAATGCGGTTGGCTTAAAGACAAATTCGGCGTCTCGTGGCAAGTGATCCCGGTCGAATTCCTGAAGATGATCAGCGGGCCAGATGCTGAAAAAACGAAACGAGCCATGCAGGCCATGTTTGGAATGAAAAAGCTCGACCTGCCCGCGCTTAAGAAGGCCTACGACGTTTCAGAATAACCACGGAGACACAGAGGACACGGAGAAGGGGGCTAGGAGGATAGGAACACTAATCTTCACTAATCCTCGCTAATATCAAAGATCAAAGATCAAAGAAGGAAACTATTTCTGCCTCATGCTTGATTCTGATTGATGAACGTGGATCAATGGCGATTCGTGTTCTTCTGTCTCTACTTCCGTCTTCTCTGTGTCCTCTGTGCCTCTGTGGTAAATCCTATCTGCCGAAGTTATTTTTGAGTGATCCCCCAAACAAATAATCATCTCTAACCACCCCCACGTCATTCACAAGCAGGCCCATCATGATGCAACCTGAACCACAACCCGAACACCAATGGCTCCAACGTCTCGTCGGCGAATGGACATTCGAGCATGAGTGCATCGTTGACCCCGATCAACTGCCGATGAAATCCACGGGCACCGAAAGCGTCCGTTCGCTCGGCGGTTTGTGGACCGTCGGGGAAGGACAAAGCGAAATGCCCGACGGCACGCCGGGCACGACGATCATGTCGCTTGGCTACGATCCGCAGACCAAGCGTTTCGTCGGCACGTTCATCGGCTCGATGATGACGCATCTCTGGATTTACAATGGCGCGCTCGATGCCGCGGGCAAAGTCCTCACGCTCGATACCGAAGGCCCCGATTTCAGCGGTGGTTCGGATCTGGTTCCTTATCAGGACATCATCGAATTCGTCGACGACAACCATCGCACGCTCTCCTCGCGCCTGCGTGAGGCAGACGGACAATGGAACACCTTCATGACGGCTCATTACCACAAAAAGTAGTCGCTGCATCGTAGCTGAATTCGCAAGAATTCGGCCGTATCATACGAAGTCCGAATTCTTGCGAATTCAGCTACGGCAGAAAATCAGTTCTGAGCACCTATCCTTATTTCTTCCAGTAAACACATGCGATACATGCTCCTCATCTATCACACCGAAAACGCCATCACCGAAGCAGAGCGGCAGAAGTGCTATGTCGAATCGACCGAACTGACGCACGAGTTGAATTCTCGCGGCCAGTTCATCAGCGCGAGCCCGTTGCAGCCGGTTGCGACCGCAACGAGCGTGCGCATTCGTGAAGGCAAACGCCAGGTCACCGACGGCCCCTTCGCGGAAACGCGCGAGTATCTCGGCGGCTACTTCATGATCGATGCCAAGGATCTGAACGAAGCCATCTCGATCGCCAGCCGCATCCCAGCAGCCCGCTTCGGCACGGTCGAAGTGCGACCCGTTGTCGAGCTCCCCAACCTGCCGCAAGTAAACAAGTAGCTGAATTCGCAAGAATTCAGACGCACCAAAAAGACAACGAAGTAACTAGCCGCAAAAAGCACAAAAAGACACGAAAAAATCGATGCGAACCATGCGATTCATAAAGAAGTGAAGGCTGCTTTGTTTTGTGTTTTTCGTGCTTTTCGTGGCTAACAATTACGCAACGCAACCAAGCAATCAACTACGCTCGTATCCGGAGAACCATCATGCCCATCGAACCCTATCTCAACTTTGACGGCCGCTGTGAGGAAGCGATCGAGTTCTACAAGAAAGCGCTCGGCGCCGAAGTCGAGATGCTCATGCGTTTCAATGAAAGCCCCGAACCGTCGCCGCCGGGAGCGGCGTCGCCTGGAACGGAAAACAAAATCATGCACGCCAGCCTCAAGATTGGCGACGCAAGGATCATGGCATCCGACGGCTACTGCCAAGGCAAAGCGGGCTTCAGTGGCATCACGTTGTCGCTTTCGGTTGGAGATGAGGCTGCCGCGGACAAAGCCTTCAATGCGCTCGCCGATGGAGGCCAGATCCACATGCCGCTCGGCAAAACGTTCTTCTCGCCGCGATTCGGCATGGTGGCCGACAGATTCGGCGTGCCTTGGATGATTATCGTGCCGCAGCGTATGTAGAGATTGTCCGCAGATGACGCAGATGAAACGCAGATAAGAAAGATGAAGAAGAACCAAAAAGTCAGAGTATCATTCCAGTCATCGAGCGAAAGCAAGCAGCACTATTTTAATCTGCGTCCATCTGCGTTTATCTGCAGATAAATAAATTGCCCTTAAGCTTCATTAAAGCCAGAAACCCAAACCATGCTCACAAAAATTCTCATCGGCGTCGCCGTCGTCATCGCACTGTTGCTAATCCTGATCGCGACGCGACCAGCCGAATTTCGCGTTTCCCGGTCGGCCGGCATGGCCGCTACGCCGGCAGCCATCTTCGCGCAATTGAACGACTTCCACAAATGGGATGGCTGGTCACCCTGGGCCAAGATGGATCCGAACTGCAAGAACTCGTTCGAGGGTCCCACGAGCGGCGAAGGGGCGAAGTTTGTTTGGGATGGCAATAGCGACGTCGGCGCCGGCAACATGACGATCACCGAAAGCGTGCCGGACGACCATGTGCGCCTTCGCCTGGAGTTCGTTCGCCCGTTTGCCGGCGTCAGCGATACGCTCTTTACGATCAAGCCGGTGGGCGCCAAGACGAACGTCACCTGGACGATGTCTGGTAAAAACGGCTTTCTCGGCAAGGCAATCAGTCTGTTCATGGATTGCGAGAAAATCATCGGCCCACAATTCGAGAAAGGCCTCGCCAGCATGGAAGCGGCCGCCGCGGCCGAGCCGAAGCCAAACGACGCACCGGAAAACCCCGCCACCTGATCGAGAAAGAAAATGACAACGGCTCCAGCAGACAACGAAATCATCAGCGAGCGCGTGCTCAGCGTTACGCCCGAACAAATCTTCGCCGCCTATCGCGATCCGTTTCACGAGTTTGACTTCCGCCCCGGCGGCCAGTGGAAATTCACGCTCCACGGGCCCGACGGCGCTGACTACTACAACGAAAGCGAATTCGTCGAGATGGTCGAGCCGACGCGAGTCGTCCTGATCCACCTGCGGCCGATGCATCGCTTCGTGATGACGATGACGTTTACTCCGGAAGCCGCCGGTACGCATGTCGTGTGGCGAATGGAATTCGAGACGGCCGAGGAAGTCGCTCGGATCAAGCCATTTATCCTGGATGCAAATCAGCAGAATTTTGATCGGCTGGCTGCCGAGCTAGCTAACCAACAAATTCGAGGAGTTTGATATGTCGATGCCCGAAACGAGCAGGACGCCCAAGTGGATGGTTTGGACTGGCCGCGTGATCAGCGCGCTTCCCGTGCTGATGCTGATCATGAGTGGCGTCATGAAGTTCAATTTGCCGAAAGATGCGATCGAGCAGATGACGGCGCGCGGTTGGGATCCGAAAGTCGTGCCGGTTCTCGCCATCATCGAGTTGGGCGCGACGCTGCTCTACATCATCCCGCAAACCGCTGTTCTGGGAGCGATCCTGTTGACCGGGTACTTGGGCGGCGCCATCTGCACTCATGTAAACCATGCCGAGTACTTAAGCATGTTGATCCCACTTGTCCTGGGCGTGCTCGTTTGGCTCGGTCTGTATTTCCGCGATCACCGTGTCCGCAGCCTTGCTCCCATACGAAACCTCAATAATTAGAATCCGTTTTGCTTTGCTGAAACATAGCCCGGCCATTTTGGCGGTCGATAGCGAATGACCGACCCAAGATGGGTCGGCTATATATTTATCCAATGAAACAAAATCGTTTGTGACAAAACCGAGTTGGGAAGTTCACGCATGAGCAGCATTCGTCTCCTCGTCGGCACCAGAAAGGGCGCGTTCATCCTCACCTCCGACGGCTCGCGCAAAAAATGGGACATCAGCGGCCCTCATTTCGCCGGTTGGGAAATGTATCACCTCAAGGGCTCGCCCGTTGACCCAAACCGTATCTATGCTTCACAGACCAGCGGCTGGTTTGGCCAGATCATTCAGCGCTCCGACGACGGCGGCAAAACCTGGTTTCAGCCCGGCACGCCTTCCGGCGAGGAAGCCAAGTCGCCCGAAGGCTTCCCAATGGGCGAGAGCAACAAGTTTGTCTACGACACCGACCCGCCGACCGGCAAGCCACTTACTACGCATCAATGGTACGACGGCACGCAGCACCCGTGGGAATTCAAACGCGTCTGGCACCTGGAGCCGTCATACACTGATCCCAACATTGTTTACGCCGGCGTCGAAGACGCGGCCTTGTTCCAATCGACCGATGGCGGCGTCACGTGGCATGAGCTTGCCGGACTGCGCGGTCACGGCACGGGTCCACAATGGATGCCTGGCGCCGGTGGCATGGGGTTGCATACGATCATTCTCGATCCGAACAATCCGAACCGCATCTTCATCGCGATCTCGGCCGCCGGTGCGTTCCGCACCGACGATGGTGGGAAGACGTGGCTGCCCATTAACCGTGGCCTTCGCTCAGAATATATTCCCGATCCCAACGCGGAGGTCGGCCACTGTGTTCATCGCATCGCCATGAACCCGTCGCGTCCCGACACCCTCTACATGCAAAAGCATTGGGACGTCATGCGAACCGACAACACCGGTGGCCAATGGACCGAAATCAGCGGCGATCTGCCGAGCGATTTCGGTTTCCCGATCGAAGTCCACGCCCACGAACCGGAAACCGTCTACGTAGTCCCAATCACGAGCGACAGTCTGCACTACCCGCCCGAAGGCAAACTCCGTGTCTACCGCAGCCAGATCGGCGGCAACGACTGGGAGCCACTCACGAGGGGCCTTCCGCAAGAGCATTGCTACGTCAATATTCTGCGCGATGCAATGTCGTCGGATACGCTCTGCACCACCGGCGGGCAAGTCTATTGCTCGGCCGACTCTGGCGACAGTTGGAACGCGATTGTCCGTGATTTACCAGCGGTGCTATCGGTCGAAGCGCAGATGATAGAATAGAAAGCATAGATGGACGAACAGTAAACAAGCCGCGTCCTTGTACGCTGTACTGAGTACTCAGTACGCTGCGTTCCTGCTTAGCATATATTCTGTCATGATTCGCGTCATCATCCCTTAT
>CAZGMU010000156.1:0-10459 GCA_964526975.1 uncultured Planctomycetaceae bacterium | reverse complement strand
TACCACTCTTCATGGAAGGTTTTGTCGACAAGACAGGGCAGCCGCGCGATAGCCGAGTGATGCCTCGCATCTATCAGCAAGTGGACTGGTCCAATGGCGGCGACGGCATCGTGGCTCGCGATTCGATCAAAACCATCGGCGATCTGCGCGGCAAGAAAGTGATTCTTGCCCAAAACTCACCATCGCATTACTTCCTGCTCAACATGCTCGTTTCGGGCGGCGTTCAGCCGAGCGAAGTAAATATGGTATTTACCGAAGATGCTTTCCAAGCGGCCGCGGCATTTAATGCCCAGAAGGATGCGGCCGCCGCTGTATCGTGGGCCCCCGACATTTACAACTTGGCCGAAGCCAAGGGCAACCGCATGTTGGTCACGACCCAGACAGCCAATAAACTGATCGCCGATGTCTGGTTCGCACGGGCCGATTTCGCGAAAGACCACGGCGACAAAATCGAAGCGATTGCGCGCGGCATTTTCGACGCGATGGACGAACTCAAGAAGGAAGATCAAAAGGCGCATACCGCGAAGCTGATGGCCGACGGATACAACATCCCGGCAAGCGAAACCATCAAGATGTTCGGCGACGCACACAACACGAATTGGGCCGAGAACTTCCAGTTCTTTCTGAATCAGAACAATCCGACCAACTTCGAGCGAGTATGGTCGCAGGCCTACTACTTGTATCGCCGGGTCGGCGCCATCACCCATCAACCGGTGCCGTTCGACAAAGTGATGGACTACTCGGTGATTGAAGCGCTCGGTAAAGACCCGAAGTTCCGCGCCCAGAAGGACGAATACGAAGTGCGGCTCGCGCCGAAGGCAGTATCGCAGATTCACGCCGAGTCGGACGAGATTCTGACCAATACGATCGTGATCCAGTTCTTCCCCAATAGCTGGGAAATCTACAAGCGCGTGAATAAAGATGTCGATGGCAAGGTGGTCGAAATGCTTTACGACCCGAATGTCGATAACGTGCTCGAAGAAGTGGCTAAGCTGGCCGGACAGTTCGGTGCAGCCCGAATCATTGTCGAAGGCCACACCGATAGCTCGCGGCGAGGCCAGGTGCCAGAGTCGCTGGTTAAGGAGTTGAGTCTCAATCGTGCGAACGCGGTTCGCGAGGCCCTCGTGAATAAGTACAAGATGGACCCGAACCGCTTTGCTGCGGCCGGAATGGGATGGGATGTGCCGGCCGACCCTAATGATCCCGATAATCAGGCCAAGAATCGACGAGTCGAGATCAAAGTCTACTCGGCCGAGAAACAATAAGAGGGCGTGAATGAGCGAAAGTTCGCCGAGCCATACTCCGCCTGTGTCGAATCCCGCGACTGCCACGGATGCCGTCGTGCATGTGAAAAGGGACGGGGGACTGACTAGTGGTTTGTTTGTTTTTCGCCAGCCCGTGCCAACTTGGGCCGGGTTACTGCTCGGCTTATTGTGTCTCGTACTCGTCCTCGGAATTTGGTGGTTCCTCACGCGCGGGCCACATGAAGAGCGGATTATCGGGTACAACTCGCTCCCATCACCTGCGGAAACTTACAACCGCGACCAGATCGAGGACTTGTGGTTTAACAACGCGCTAACGCGCAATCTGCTGGTCAGCTTGCGACGGGTTGTGTTGGGATTTACCTTAGCGACTATCGTGGCCATTCCGCTCGGTGTGCTCTGCGGATGCTTTCCGTGGATCAATGCGTTTTTCGCTCCGATGAATGTCTTTGGCCGCAATATCCCGATCGCGGCCCTCATTCCGCTAACTTTCGCGCTCTTCGGAATCGGGGAAACTCAGAAGGTGCTGTTCATCTTCATTGCCGTTGTGGCGTTTATCATGATGGACACCGCCTCGGCGATTGCAGATGTCAGCAGCCGATATATCGACACGGCTTACACGCTCGGGGCATCACGCATACAGATTATTTCGAAAGTGCTCGTGCCGCTCGCGATGCCGCGGATATTCAACTCGTTGCGATTGCTGTTCGGGCTGGCGTTTGGTTACATCATGCTTACCGAACTGGTCACGGAAGGTGGCGGCATCGGCGGATTGGGCAATATCATCAACGTGGCCCAACGACGCGGGCATCGCGAAACGATCTTACTCGTGCTGACCGTGATTCCGGCGGTTGCCCTGGCTATCGACCGCTTCCTGTACATGATTCAGAAGAGCCTGTTTCCGCACCAATACGGCGGGCATGGAATACTACATGACTTGTGGCGTGGGTTCATGCATCTGTGCGAGGACTTGAAGTTTACGTTTGTCGCGCCGGCGCCTCTTGAGCCGGGCCAGGCAGCCGCACTCAATGTGAAGCGCGAGCAAAGTCCTGCAACGCGGTCGGCCCAATCGTAAATTCCTGGCAAGCGACATCGTAGGTTCACCCATCCATGAGCTCATCAGGCGAAACAACAGGCTCGGCCAACGCCGCCCAAGACGTGGGGATGGGCCGGGTGTTGGATCATGTCGAGCAACCTGGGGGAGAGCATCGGCCGCACGTGGTTGAGTTTCGCCATGTAACAAAGACTTACAACGTGGGCTTGCCGAACCAATACACGGCGATCCGCGATGTGAATTTCGTCGTGGCGGATCTGCCAAAAAAAGGGGAGTTTGTTTGCATCCTAGGACCGAGCGGGTGTGGTAAGAGCACGATCCTGCGGCTTATCGCGGCGCTGGAGCCACAGTTTCCGGCCACGGTGGGCGAGGTGCTCGTTTTCGGCAAGCCGGTGGAAGGTCCTGGCCCAGATCGCGGGATGGTTTTTCAGGACTATACGTCGTTTGATCATCGCTCGGTGCTGGGCAATGTGGCGTTTGGGCTGGAGTGCCAGGGCGTTCCAAGGCGTGTGCGCAACGAATTGGCCCGTCACTGGATTGAGCAAGCGGGACTCGACGTCGCCAGGGATAGCGCGAAGTATCCCCACGAGCTCTCCGGCGGCATGCGGCAGCGGGTGGCCATTGCTCGGACGCTGATCCTGCAGCCCAGGATCATTTTGATGGACGAGCCTTTCGGCGCGCTCGATCCGCAAACGCGGATGCATATGCAGGACTTACTCGTCAGATTGTGGCGTCAGGTCGAAGCGACCGTGTTCTTCGTGACGCACTCGATCGAAGAAGCCGTGTTTTTGGGTGACCGCGTCTACATAATGTCGAACGGACCAGGGCGAATCATGAAAGAACTGGAGATCGAACCGGCCGACCGTCCTGCCCTGGAAATGGCCCGCGTGCCTCGCTTTCAGGAAACAGTATACTATATTCGCGAACTGATCGCCCAACTTGAAGCCGAGGCGAATGCAAAATCGAAATAATGCGCGGAGCGACTGGTGGGGTTTGGTAAATACATCAAGCGTGCGTTTGTAAACCGTTGGAACCTGTTGTGGGTTGGCGGGGCGACGGCGTTTGCGCTGTTGACGCCGATGCCCGAAGTGGTGCTGGCGGTCGTTGGAGCGGTTGAGGTCGCCTACCTGGGGCTGCTCGGAACGCACCCCAAGTTTCAGTCGTACGTGGATGCGCAAGACGCAAAAGAGGCCCGGGCGGCCAACTCAATCACCACGCAGCAAACGCTCGATCGCATCACCAAGGCGCTGCCCAAGGAGTTGCTCGATCGCTTCTCGGCGCTGCGGGCGCGGTGCCTGGATTTACAACAAATCGCCGGTGAGATTCAACAGACCAACCATGGTGACTCGCCGCTACCGCTCGAACATTATCAGATCGCCGGCCTCGATCGGCTGCTGTGGATTCACTTGCGACTGTTGTTCACGCAGTTCGCGCTCTATCGATTTCTGAAGCAAACAAGCGAAGAGCAAATACAGGCTGACATCAAACGGTTGGAAGCCGAGTTGGCCAACGTGCCGTCAAATAGCACGAGCGACCGAGATCAGCGTGTGCGGAAGGCACTCGAAGACAACCTGCAAACCAGCCGCGACCGGCTGGCGAATTTGCAGCGGGCCCGTGACAACTTCGAATTGGTCCAGTTGGAGATCGACCGGCTGGAAAACAAGATTCGCTCGTTGAGCGAGTTGTCTGTGAACCGGCAGGAGCCGGATTATATTTCCTGCCAGGTCGATCAAGTCGCCAACAGCATGTTGGAAACCGAGAAGACAATGAATGACTTGCGGTTTGTCACAGGCCTCGAGACGGTCGACGAGGCGCCGTCGCTGCTTCAAAACGAAATTACGTCCCCCGCGAAGGTCAAGCAGCTCCACTAAAAGTTGTGCCACATCGGCCTGGAGAATCGCGGCTCGTCTAGTCGGGCGGCGCACTAGCATCCTGCTCACTTTTGTGTATCTGGAGTAATCGAATCTATGCATACTGCTCACTTGAAGGCGTTGTTACTGGGGGTGGTAGTCATTCTCTGTGCGGAAGAAGCCGCACGAGGGGAGGCTCCGCCCTATAAACGGACCGAGGACGTCATCTATGGCCGCAAGTATGGCATGGCGCTGACGATGGACGTTTTCAAACCAGAAAAGCCTAATGGGGCGGCCGTGGTCTGGGTGGTAAGCGGCGGTTGGTATTCGGCGCATGAAGCGATCAATAAAGGTTGGCTCGAGCCGTTGCTCAAACGCGGATACACGGTGTTCGCTGTCGTGCATGGCAGTCAGCCCAAGTTTACGATCCCGGAAATCCTGACCGATATGAACCGCGCGATTCGGTTCATCCGTCACAACGCCAAGGAATATAGAATCGATCCCGATCGAATCGGCATCACAGGCGGATCAGCGGGTGGACACTTATCGTTGATGCAGGGGACAGCAGGCAAAACAGGCGATGCTAATGCGAAAGACCCGATCGATCGCGAGAGTAGCCGAGTACAGGCGGTAGCCTGCTGGTTTCCACCAACTGATTTCCTGAATTACGGCAAGCAAGGCGAAAACGCCTTGGGACGCGGAGTACTGAAAGACTTCCGCGCTCCGTTCGACTTTGCGGAAATCGATCCGAAAACGCATCACTTTGTGCTCATCACCGATGAGGCCAAGGTCGAGGAAATCGGGAAGGATATATCGCCGATCACCCATGTCTCGGCGGATGATCCGCCGACGCTCATTATTCATGGCGACGCCGATCACCTCGTTCCGATTCAGCAGTCGGAAATCATCGTCGAGAAGCTCAAAGGCGCTGGTGTAAAGGCGGAGTTGGTCGTCAAAAAAGGAGGGGCTCACGGTTGGCCGGATATACAGCCAGACATCGAGAAAATGGCCGACTGGTTCGACGAGAATCTCGCGAAAAAGTAGCTCGCCGAGGTCAGTTCATCATAAAGCTGACTAGTTTCCGTTCAGCGGTTAAACTGTAGGAATGGACTTCTGTAAGGTGAACCGCTGACTTTACGAATTTGATGGCTAGACTCCGAGCAGCATGGCGATTTGCGGCTTCGATAGGCGTGGCCGGCTTATTGATATGTTGGATTGGTGAAGTCGTCGCGGCGGATACTTCGGTAAGTTTCACACGAGATGTGAAGCCGTTGTTGGCCAGGCGGTGCTTCAGTTGCCATGGTCCGACCGCGCACAAAGGTGGCTTGCGGCTCGACAAACCTGAGGCGGCAATCACGGCGCTGGATTCTGGCTCACACGCTATCGTACCTGGCAACGCGGAGCAGAGCGCTCTCATCGAACGAGTAAGCGCCGCGGACGAATCGGTACGGATGCCGCCCGAGGGAAAACCGCTCTCGGCCAAAGAGATCGATACGCTCAAGCAATGGATCGCCTCCGGAGCGAAATGGGAGACTCACTGGGCATTTACGCCGCCTCAACCGCACGCGCCTCCGGTGGTAAAGAACAAGGACTGGACGCAGAATCCAATTGACGCGTTCATTCTGGCTGGTTTGGAGCACGCAGGGCTCTCCCCTGCTCCGTCGGCGGATGCCAGAACGCTCGTGCGGCGAGCCTATTTTGATATAACCGGCCTGCCACCGACGCACGAACAGGCAGACACGTTTATTCGTGACAGCTCGCCCGACGCTTGGCCACGGCTGGTTGATTTGCTGCTGGCTTCGCCTCATTACGGTGAACAATGGGGCCGGCATTGGCTCGACCTGGTGCGGTTTGCCGAGACCAATAGCTTCGAGCGTGACGGCCTCAAGCCAAATGCCTGGAAGTATCGCGACTATGTGATCCGGTCGCTCAACGACGATAAGCCTTACGATCAATTCGTGCGCGAGCAGTTAGCGGGCGATGAGCTGGATCAGGTCACCGACGACTCGATGATCGCAACCGGTTATTACCGGTTAGGCATTTGGGATGATGAGCCGGCCGATCCCTTGCAGGCACGTTACGATGAGTTCGACGACATCATCTCGACGACAAGCCAGGCAATGCTGGGGCTGACCATCGGCTGCGCGCGATGCCACGACCATAAGATCGATCCGATTCCACAAGCAGACTACTACGGTTTGTTGGCGTTCTTCGCGGATGTCACGCCGTATGCCGACATCCATGAGCGTGATCCAGGTCGATACAGCCAATGGGATATGTCGAAACCAGAGGATCGGACGAAACGAGCACAGTTGCAAGAAAAAGCCGACCTGACTCGCAAGGAGCTGCAAGCAATCGAGGATACGGGCATTCAGCGGATGTCGTCGGGCGATCAGGAGATTGGCCGAACACCCGATCGGGAACGACTGCTCAAGGATAAGCTGGAGCAATACCTGAATGTTTCGGAGTGGGGACAATATCAAGAGACGGCCAAGCGATTGGAATCCACCCTGGAAGAGATCCGAAAGTTTCCCGCTCCGCAATCGGCGCTGGCGCTGGCCCGCTGCAATCCGCGACCAGAACCTACGCATATTTTGACTCGGGGCAATCCGCACATTTCGGGAGAGATCGTCGAGCCGCACTTCCCATCGCTGTTTGGCGAGAGCGAGCCTACGATTCCGGCGCCAGCGGAAGGAGCACGTTCGTCTGGGCGACGGCGGATACTGGCCGACTGGATAGCGTCGCCGCGCAATATGCTCACGGCGCGGGTGATCGTCAATCGTGTGTGGCAGCATCACTTCGGCAGAGGTTTGGTCCGTTCGGCTAATAACTTTGGCGAGTTGGGCACACCGCCGACACACCCCGAGTTATTGGATTTCCTGGCGTTGTGGCTTGTCGAACACGACTGGAAACTTAAACCGTTGCACCGCCTGATTATGAATTCGAACACGTATCGCATGTCCTCTGCCGGCAATGAACAGGCGATCGCGCTCGATCCGACGAACGACTTGCTGTGGCGATTTGACATGCGGCGACTAAGCGCGGAAGAGATTCGGGATGCGGTGCTCGTCACAACCGGGCAATTCAACGCGGAAATGTTCGGACCAGGGTTTTATCCGTCCCTTTCGCAGGAGATATTAGCCACGCAATCGCGACCCGGCGATGGCTGGGGACAGTCGTCGCCGGAAGCGCGGGCTCGGCGCAGCGTCTACATCCATTTGAAGAGGTCCTTGTTGCCGCCAATGCTGACCGCGTTTGATTTTCCAGACGTCGATTCCAGTTGTGAGGATCGTTTCCGAACGACTCAACCGGGACAAGCGCTTGCCATGCTCAACGGAACGCTTCTGAACGAACAGGCAGAAAAATTGGCAACGCGTGTAATGAAAGAAGCTGGCTCTGATCCACAGACTCAAGTGGCGCAGGTAATTCGATTGGCACTCGACCGAGAGGCAACCGGGAAAGAAATTGCAGAAGGGACGTCACTCATGAATCGGTTGATCAAGGAGCGGGAGCAGAAACCAACCGATGCGCTTCGGTATTGGTGCCTGACGGTACTGAATTTGAACGAGTTTGTTTACCTGGACTGAGAGATACATCATGTCGAAACATGCTCGGCAAGACTTCTGTGGACGAACGCGGCGCGAGTTTCTGTGGGAAACTGGCTGTGGATTCGGAGCCGCAGCGTTAACATCGCTACTTTCGACCGATGGCTTCTTCCCTCGAAAAGCGGCCGCCGCCACTCAATTCATCAATCCACTCGCGCCGAAATCGCCGCAGCAGGCAGCGAAGGCGAAGAGCATCATTTTTCTGTTCATGTATGGCGGGCCTAGCCATATCGATACATTCGATTACAAGCCAACGATGGTGGGCATGGATGGGAAGACCATCGAAGTAAAAACTTTCGGCCGAGGCGGCCATAAGAACCAAGGGCGAATCGTCGAGCCTCGATGGGCATTTCACCAACGAGGCAATTGCGGCAAGTACGTTAGCGAGTTGTTTCCACATTTGGGCGAGTGCGTCGACGATATCGCATTTTTGCACTCCATGACGGCCGAGTCGCCAATTCATGGATCGGCCTTGTTGATGATGAATTCGGGCAAGCTGCAAAGCGGCAGTCCGGCATTGGGCTCATGGGTGAACTATGGCTTAGGGTCCGCGAGCGACAACTTGCCTGGTTATGTCGTCATGTTGAGTCGCGAAGGCGGGCCGATCAACGGCTCAAAAAACTGGTCGAGCGGCTACATGCCGGCCAGCTATGCGGGAACTATCTTTCGCGCAGAAGGATCGCCGATCAACGATCTGACGTTGCCAGCAGGCACGACCCGGCCAATCGAACGAGACGTGCTCGATTCACTTGCGCGAATGAACGAACAGCACCACGCTGCGCGCCCCGATCAACATGAACTAGCCGCTCGGATTGCCACCTATGAACTTGCCTACAAAATGCAGATGCATGCGCCGGAAGCGGTCGAAATCGCTCAAGAAACCGAAGCCACGCATAAATTATATGGACTCGACCGCAAAGAAACCCGTGATTTTGGCACACGTTGCCTATTGGCCCGGCGCCTTGTGGAGCGCGGCGTGCGGTTCGTGCAAGTTTACTCGGGCGGCGGCCATAACGACGATACCTGGGACGCTCACGGCGACTTGGTAGCCAATCACACACGACACGCCACGGCGACCGATCAACCGATCGCGGCCTTGTTGAAAGACCTGAAACAACGCGGCCTGCTGGAAGAAACACTCGTGATTTGGGGCGGCGAGTTTGGCCGCCAACCCACGGCGGAGTATGGCGTTGGCACCGGCCGCGATCACAACTCGTACGGCTTCACGATGTGGATGGCTGGTGGCGGCATTCGCGGTGGCGTAAGCGTCGGAATGACCGACGAGTTAGGAGCAAAGGCTGTCGATAAGCCGTTTCATGTCAAGAGACTGCATGCGACGGTGCTCCGCCAGATGGGGCTTGATCCCAACCGCTTGTCCTATTTCTACCGTGGACTCGATCAGAAACTCGTCGGAGTAGAAGCAGTTGACCCGATCGCAGAAGTGATTGCTTGATGTGGACAACCGCTAATCCGTCACGCCCGCTCGGAACGACACTGGTTAGCCCTCAATCGCCTCGGCTGTCCATTTTCCATTTATCATTCGCGAAATGCCAAGCGGATTGTCGTCGCGCAAGGCAGGCGGCAACAAAGCTTGTGGCGTGTTTTGGTAAGCCACCGGACGGACAAAGCGGCGAATTGCGGCAGCGCCGACGGAAGAGGCGCTGGAATCGGTCGTGGCCGGGTAAGGACCGCCATGCATGATCGCACGCCCCACTTCCACACCCGTCGGATAGCCATTGACCACTACCCGCCCCACGTTGCCTTCGAGTGCTCGAAGGATTGACTTTGCAAGCGCGGGGTCATCGCCTGCGCCGACATGCACCGTACCTGTCAGGTTTCCATCGAGAGATTCGATGCATTCAATGGCCTCCTCCGTGGTTTTACAGCGGACGATCAGGCAACCGGGGCCGAAGGCTTCGCTGTGAAGTCGCGGCTCGCGCAAAAACACTTCTGCCGACGCCATGAATAACGCAGCCGATTGTCGTGCATAAGATGAAGATTGACCGACAACGAGCGTTTCGACATCCCGCACGCTTGCAATAGTGGCTACCCGTTCGGCGAAGGAGTCGCGAATCGCCTGGTTGAGCATCGTCGCTGGTGGCGCTGATTGGATTTCTCGCGTTAGTAAATCAACGATTGGGGAGCCTTCATCGGCAACAACAAGCACAATGCCCGGTTTAGTGCAAAACTGCCCACCGCCCAAAAGAATCGACGCTGCCAGGTCTTTCGCGATCTGCTCTGCTCGCTCGCGCATAGCGCCCGGAAGGATAATGATCGGGTTTACGCTTCCCATCTCGGCGAAAACCGGAATCGGCGTTTCGCGTTGGGTGGCCAGATCGAAGAGCGCCCGCCCTGCCCGATGTGAGCCCGTAAATCCAACCGCTTGCACAACAGGGTGTTGCACCAACGACGCGCTCAACTCGTGCCGCCGCCCTTGCAATAATGCGAATAAACCAGTCGGCAAATGACATTTATCGAGGGCTTTGCCAATAGCGCCGGCAAACAACTCGCTTGTGCCAGGGTGGCTAGGATGCCCCTTGACGAGAACCGGGTTGCCACTGGCAAGTGCCGAAGCGGTGTCTCCGCCGCAGGCTCCAAAGGCAAAGGGAAAATTGCTCGCACCAGAGACCGCCACCGGGCCGCGCGGAACAAGCATTCGGCGGAGGTCGGGCTTCGGCAGTGGCTGTC
>CAZGMU010000155.1:0-10470 GCA_964526975.1 uncultured Planctomycetaceae bacterium | reverse complement strand
GTCTCCAGCCGCCGGCATTCGGTCTCCTTCACGCGAATTGCGTGTGCCCGTTCCACCTGGGCCTTCAGCGACTCCCCCGGCCGCGCCGGAAGTGTAATATGCCGCCGCAAAAGCTGTTCGTATAGACCCGCCATATCCAGGGCTACTGGGAGAGGGGACCGGGCATGCTGGCCGGGGAGCCAAGGGGTCTCAAAATACGCATCGACGACCCATTTTGCGGAATCGGCCTCGCTAGCGCGCTTAAACGCGGCGACGCCACGGACCTGCTCGCCGAAGGAGAGTTCAAACAGGATAGGGAAGGGGATTGCCCGGTCGATTGTTCGCAGAACCGTCTCGTTCAGCCCTTCGCCCCGCAAGGAGATGGCAAAGACCTGAATCTCAGGGACATCGGGCGAGGCCGGCAGATTGATCGTCTCAGGAGCGAGTTTGTATTTCCAAACGATTTGGTCGACCTCTTCGACAAATCGTTCGCGAACGCTACGACTCGCTCTGGCGTGTGCGTAAATCTTGCTCTTCGGCAGCGTGCGGTTGAACGCGGCCTGGTTTGGATAGGCGAAAAGCGCGGTAGACATCATTCCTCCTGGAGAACCAGAAAGGAGATGAGCTCGAAGTCATCCAGCCCGGCCACGGTATCCACCAGAGCCGTCGTCCGGCCTTGCGTGAACAAGCTGTCAATGTCGCGTTCTTCTTTGAGGTCAACGATCGAACGAATCGCGCAGTCGAGTAGTGCCGAATAGCCCTGCATATCGCGGCCATCCGTGGTGAGCTCGTTGAAGCGCCGACAAACGGGCCAGACCGGTTCGGGCTTTCCCTTACAGGCGGTTCGCGCAAGGTCGAGGAGCTTCTTGACTTCAGTGTGATTGCTCACAACCTGCCCGTTCTGTCCGACGTACACCAGGTAGAACGGATGCAGTCGATTCTGCTGGTTGATGTTGACGCTTTGATTGCGATTGCGAAGGGTGAAGATGACGCCGGGCGGCAGGCCTCGGGACACGTCGGCGGGGACCACGGCGTGCATGCCATTCGGAACGCCGCTCAGATCGCCGTTCGCCTTGACATAATTTAGCAGATCCATCCGGAAGTCGTTCAGGCCAAGGTCCGTGATGGAGACCCCTGCCTTCACGTCTTCCATTTCAATTACTTCCTCCTGAAGTCGACGAAGCTGCTCCTTGCGGTAGGCGATATCGTTGGACTGTTGATTGAGCGGATTGTCGTCGCCGGTAGCGGTCACGTCGGCGATCACCATACGATTCTCAACCCTTTCTTTCAGATTGATATACTCATCGAGGGTGATGTCCGGCCAGTAATTGACGAGCTGAATACTGGCGTTGGGCGAACCAATCCGGTCGATTCGCCCGAACCGCTGGATGATTCGCACTGGGTTCCAGTGAATGTCGTAATTGATGACCATATCGCAGTCCTGGAGATTCTGGCCCTCCGAGATGCAATCTGTTCCGATCATCACGTCAATCTCTCCCGGCTCTTCGGGCAAAATCGCAAGCTTGTCCTTCGAGCGAGGAGAAAAGAGCGTCAGGAGCGACTGGAAATCGTACGTCTGCTTAAGCGTTGACTTGGGAGCGTCGGTGCCGGTGACGCGTCCTGTGTGAATTCGATGGGATCGCCGGAGCGGCTCCGCCAGATGTTCATAGAGATAGTTCGCCGTGTCAGCAAAGGCTGTAAAGATCAGCACCTTCTTGTTGCCCAGGTTAATCGGCGACGCTAGCTTACTTTGGATCTGTGTCTTCAAGTGCTGCAGCTTCGCGTCATCCGCTGGCGCAATCTTTCGCATTTCGTTCTGCAAGGCCTCAATCACCGCCAGATCCGCTCGGAGATCGTGTTCCCAGCTCGGAAGGTCCATATCGGAGAGCTTGATCTGGACCTTGCCGCCAATGCTTGAATCATCCGGCTCCGGAAACTCGTCATCGCCGTCCAGGTCGGCATTCTCAAAGGCAGAAGACACGTCGGCAAAGCCGGTGTCACGACCGGACTTCTCGAAAGCCTCAATTTTGGACAGGGTCGAAGCGCACAGCTTCTGCAGCTTGCCGAGTGTGATGCGAAATGCTTCAACCGAGCTCTCCAGCCGCTTAAGCAAATTGACCGTCATGAGCGCCTGAAGACTGCGTTCACGATCGGCCTGGCGGAACTTCCCTGTGCCTTCTTTGACCTCAGTGTCGTAGAGCGCTTCGTACTGGGCCAGCCGACTTGGCAGGATGTAATTTACCGGCGCGTAGACAGCGAGCTTCACGAGAGAGAGCTGATTGAAGATGTCGTTAAAGCCGACGACATCGGTGCGCTGTGTCAGGGGGCAATGAAAGGAAAGGGGCTTCCGGCGCTCGGGGAACGTTCCGACGTCCTTGGTATCGTAGAAGGTCTGAATGTGTTTGCGCGAGCGGGCAATCGTTACACTGTCAAGGAGCTCGAAAAAGTCGAAGTCAAGGGCTCCGAGGATATTGGCCGCGGTTCTCTCCTCCGGTGGCAGCCGCGACCACGCATTGAAGGTCGCTTGGGCTCTGCGAAAGATCTCGTTGATGTCTTTGCCAGTACGGAGTCGCGCATTGAGCGTCTCAGCTTCCCCTTCATAGGCGAGCGCCAACTGGTTGCGCAGATCGCTGAAGCGATTGTTGACCGGCGTTGCCGAGAGCATCAGAACCTTCGTCTTCACACCCTCGCGAATGACCTTGTTCATCAGCCGCTGGTAGCGGGTTTCCCGCTCTTTGAACGCCTCGTTGTTCCGAAAGTTGTGAGACTCATCGATAACGACCAGGTCGTAATTCCCCCAATTGACGCGGTTTAGCGGCATGCCGAGTGACTCGCCGCTGCTTCGCTGCAGGTCGGTGTGGCAGAGCACGTCGTAATTGAATCGGTCCTTGGCGAAGATGTTTGTCTTGAGGTTGCGGTTATAGGTAAGCCAATTGTCCGCCAACTTCTTCGGGCAGAGAACGAGCACGGAGCGATTTCGCAGCTCGTAATACTTGATCACAGCGAGCGCCGTGAAGGTTTTGCCGAGGCCCACGCTATCGGCGAGGATGCAGCCGTTGAATGTCTCTAACTTGTTGATGATCCCCGTGGCGGCATCGCGTTGGAAGTTGAACAGCTTCTGCCAAACCAGGCTATCCTGATAGCCGGTGCGGTCGTTGGGAAGAACGTCTTCGCTGAGGTCTTCGAGAAACTCGTTGAAGATGTTGTAGAGCATCAGGAAATAGATGCGTTCCGGCGAGTTCTCCTGGTAGACCGACGCAATATGCTCGCACAATCTTTCTGTGACGTCCTCCAGCTTCTCAGGGTCGCGCCAAATCTGATCAAACACGGAAAGAAACGTGCTCGTTGACGTGGCATCGTCTAGCTTGTTGACGATGTTGGATACAGCGTCGCCGCGCTGGTAGCCAAGGTCGACGGCCGTGAAACCGTGCAACGGGAGATAAACCGCAGCGCTGTCCTCCATTTTGACACACGCGAACTGCTGCATTGGGGCTCGGCTACGATTGGATCGAAAAGTGGCCTTACGCCGCATCCATTCGGCACACTCCTTTGCGATCGCTCGTTGAGTGAGTTTGTTCTTGAGCTGCAGTTCGAATTCGGTCCCGTAGAAGCTCCGCTCCCGTTCGGATTTTGGAATGTGAAACTCTCGGCGTTCTTTGCGAACGTGGTCGGTCACCTCGTTGGGGATAAATGTCGGAGCGGTGAAGACAAACTCAACCGACTCAACGCGCTCCAACTCTGCCTTCAGCGCCTCGAAGGCGTAGATGGAGAAGCAGGAGGCCGCAATCTTAAGCTTAGCGCCAGGAACGAGGGTGCGCTTAAGATTGTCGCCAAGCAGGCTGCTGATATTGTCGATCAGTTCCATTTACTCACCGCTCACCGAGACCGCTGGGGTTTGCCAGGACTACTCATTCACCGAGCGCTTTGGGGGCATTTGCCGAATTGGCCGCGTCAATCGATGTCGCAACTTCTCAAGCTCCACTCGGCGGAACAGTCGGTAGTTGTTCACCGGGTGCCGGTACTCAGCGACCTTTCCTGTTGCTCCCCAGCTCCGTAGCGTGTTGGGTGAGATTCCCAGCAGCTCGCAAGCGGCCTTCACCGTCAGGTACTCAACCTTCGAATTCGACATGAACTGCTCCACCTTGTGGCCGGTCACGGCCTGCCGCTGTAACAGCATACCTTACCAATCGTTACCAGGAAGGCCAATCCAGTTCGGCCATCGGCCGGCGAGCGCGAAGCGGTTTCCAGCGCACTGGGCACCAGTTGATTATTGGGCGAGGATAGGCACTGTTCAGGCCGCTACGGGATGGTGAGCACGCAAGTGTTACACGGAGAAAAGGGCGTGTCGGTGTCGTCACATATTCCGAGCCACGACACGTGTCGGTCGCGTCGCAATCCACAGGGCAAGGCGTGTCGGTCCCGTCACACTTTTCGCCCAAGGTTTCTCGCCTCGGGGCTTCCATGATCTCGAATTCATTGCGGATTCTGCTGGCTGACTTTGCAAAAATGACGCCTCTCCAAATAAAGATCCTGTACAAGATGTACTTGTACAACCAAAAGGAACTGCTTGTAGAGAATGAAGAATGAAGTGGAGCTGTGGATTACTTCGGGCCGAGGATTGCGCTGATCGAAACCAGCTTCGAGTCTCGCTGCGGGACCGGAATAGAAGGCTCGCTTGTTGGATCGCCCCCGAAGAGTTCGGATCGCAATCGACTGAACAGCTCCCGGCCCTCGTCGGAAAGGTTGTGCTGCTGAGTTTCGGCGCGTTTGAGGTCTAGCCACCAATCTGGCGGCATACGCTTTCCGTCAGCCGCCTTGGAGATCGAGTCAACCAAGTAGGCCATAGGGCTTTTGAAGAAGAAGCTCACACCAAAGCGCTCTTTGGCGGCCTGGGTTATGTCGGCCCACTCCACGAGCAGTTTGCGAGGATAGCGGCGAATGAGGCGGGCAGCCCCGTCTTCGTCGAATCCGAGCGAAAGAAGCAGTTCGTAGAGGGGAGTGTCTTCAGGTCCTGGTGAGTAGGCCGCCGCGGTTCGCCTCTCGAAGTATGGTCCACGAACGAGGCGAACGAAATAGGTGCCTGGTGTAGTGCGAAATACCTCGGCCTCGGCCAAGACATTCATCTCCACGAGGTTCTGCAAACATCGCGACACTTTGGCTTTCATTTCTCGTGTCGCAAGTGTCGAGCTGAACCCGAGCAGGTTCACAGCAACATGCTCCAGCCGAAGCGCCTTTAGGTGCGTTTTCCTGGTCAGAATCTTGCTCACGAAGAGAAACAGCCTTCGAGACGCCGCATCGAGCTCGCGGTAAATGGCAAGGTCGAAGCGGAAATGGCCGGCAGACGCCTTAACGAATTCAAAGAAGACCGGATCCCAGGTTATCCGCCAGGCGCGACAGGAATCCGGGTCGACCGGAAGGCTATAGCTGAAGAAGTGAAAGCCGACGCGGCGGTGCTCTTTTCGAATAGGGTCGTAAAATGCGTCGTTCATGTACGTGACCGTCGAGAGCCGACGGATCGCATCAGCAAATTGGCGATACTGTCGCCCGCCACGCTTGGATTGTTGGTTGATCACCCCGAGCTGGCGCAGACACCAGTGGGGACTCGCAAACAGCTCTGCCTCGGCGTCGGGTTGTAGCAGGGTTAGAGCAAGCAGACCCCACAGATACAGTTCATCGGCCGCGGACAGGCCAAGAGGGCAGAAGACATTTGCTTTGGCCGATCGCCGAACGTTGTCTGATGTCGTGTAGGCGAACTCACTGCGGAACACGAGGTTCTCAACGAGCGAGGTGCGCGGGTCGAGTGGGCAGAGAGCATGCTCAACCAGAGACAGCTGCCCGACACCGGTCGCCTTCTTTGATGCGGCAGATGTTTTGCCCATTTCGAAGATCGTGAATTGAGCAATGCTGCTACCGGCGAATCCACAATCGTGGCCCCGTTGAACGGCATCGCTTCAGCTTTAAGTCCGTTAAACTCGCTAGCACGGAATGCGGTGTTCCGAAACTCGGAAAATTCAGACCCTCGCGGCTAGATGCGCCGCATTCTCGAAGCAGTTCGAGAGCTTGCCGCGAATTGCCATTGGCAATTCCGGTCCGTGGCAAGTGTGGACACGCCAATTGGCCGTTCTGGACGCTTCGGGAAAAGTGAGATGCAAACGACACGTACTGCCCTACTCAACCCCCCTACAGTTGTTCGGGCAGGAGAGATCGAGTTTGAGCTCAATCGGACCTGGGTTGAAGTGCGGAGGCGTTTGGGTTCGGATCCGCGACTCTGCGCTCCGCAATATCACGGCCGCAAATCCGACCGAACTACCACGGAGAGTGCGTTGCCAATAATCTCATTGCGACCTTCCCTGACTTGTGTCAGCGTATCGAAAGTGATTTCAACATCTTACAGAGAATTGCCATTGGCAATTTCGTAAGCGGCACATCAAAGAGGTCTATGCCGAGCATCGCCCTTTGCTTGATCAATCAGAAAGGAGGCTGCGGAAAGAGTTCCACCTGCTTTCATCTCGCTGGCGCCTTTCGCGCTTCTGGGTACTCCGTTCTGCTTGTCGACGCCGACCCGCAAGGTTCGTTGAGCCAGGGCTTTCTCGGATCGGACTTCGTGGAAAACCTTCCTGCAAGCGAGACTCTCGCAGCGCTCTTCGACGAGTCCTGCTACTTCCTCGATCACGCCCGATTGGTCCGACCTACCAACTTCGATGGGATCTCCATTGTCCCCGCGAATCAACACCTGGCCGATTTCAACTACCCCCGCCCTGAATCGGGCGGAATGGTCCAGTTCCTGTTGCGAGATTTTCTGGAGCAGCAAGACTCACATGACGTTGTGCTGATCGATTGTCCCCCCAACCTCTACCAGTGCAGTTGGAATGCGATGATCGCCGCTGATTACGTCGTCATCCCCGTTCCCCCGGAGGACTTCGGCACGCAAGGGCTTCGCGCTGTGCATCAAGCGATTGATAACGCGAGACGGCTGAATCCTGGACTCAGGCGGCTGGGCCACCTCATCACGCGATATGACAGGCGGCTACTCGTCCATCGATCTTATGAAGAGCGCCTTCGAGATTTGTATCGAGAGCTAGTGCTCGATACGACCGTGCCGGAAGCCTCTGCCTTCAAAGTCGCACTCGCCTGCCGCCAGCCGGTTCAGTTCTACAGCCCGAGCTCGCCCGCTGCAGCCACCATGCGAGACCTCGTTCAGGAGCTGATCGGGCGAATTGCCGAACGTGAAAAGAAACGGACCGTAGCGTAGAGGCGGAGTTCTATATGGCGAACACCCGAAATGTTTTAGAGCGAATCAAGGGCAATCTCGATGAATCGATGGGTGTGCGCACCCACGATGCTCGACCCCAACTGAGCCCCGTCCCGAGCTCTCGTGATATTGGCCGCCGTGCCTTACGCAACTTCGGCACCTTGGCGATTGAGAACGTGATCGCTGACCCGGACCAGCCCCGAACGGAGTTCGATCCCGACGAGATCGAGCGTCTTGCCGGGAGCATTCGTGATAAAGGCCAGCTACACCCGATACGCGTCCGCTGGTCGGACGCCCACGGGAAATGGATCATCATTTCCGGCGAGCGTCGTTATCGGGCAACCAAACATGCTGGGCTCCCCACCATCGAGTGCCACTTTCAGGAAGGCGAGCTCACCCAGACCGACATCTTGGAGCAGCAGCTGATCGAGAACCTGCTTCGAGAAGACCTAAAGCCCCTCGAAGAAGCGAAGGCGTTCAACCAGCTGCTGACCCTGAACGGTTGGACCGGAAAAGAGCTCGCCGACACGCTGAAGGTCAACCCCTCAAAAGTTACCCGCTCCCTTGCGCTGCTTAAGCTCCCAGCCGACATTCAGCAACGTGTCGAATCCGGCGAAATCGCGGCACGCGTCGCCTACGAGCTTTCCAAACTTCCCGACGACGACCAACGACGGGCCGCCCTCGCGCAGGGAGAACTCGCCTCAGGCGAAATCACTATTGCCGCTGTTCAGGGGCAGGTCCGGCAGCGAAAGGGAAAGCCTGCACCGCAGCAACGCGGCGTGCGGCAAACGTTCTTCACCGAGGACGGGTGGAAGGTCACGGTGACCTCAGCACGAAAGGGCAATTATTTCGAGCTGGAGCAGGCGCTGGAGCGGGCGCTCGATGAGGTGAGGCATCGGATCGCGAATAATGTGCAGCTGACGTAATCTCTTCTTCGGACCTATCGCGCGAATAGACAGCCCATTGGTATCGCTGTCGCCGTAAGAACGGCGAGTGACTGTTCGGCGTGACTATCTTTTATCGACAGACATTGAGGCCACGGTGTCGACGGAGAAGTACCCGTGCTCGCCAATGGCCTTCGCGCATCCAGAAAGGTCGCGGCGATTGACAACGGAGACAGTTCACCCCAATTAAACCGCCCGCGAGCGCCGAGGCCTATACTCAGAAGCAGCGATATCAACCCGCCCCCTCGCTGTGGCTCGCTTAGGCTTCGACCCTTCCTTGACCGAGTCGCAGTTCTCGGACAATCAGTAATAACCACCAGATATGGAGCATGCGCTTATGGAACTCGTGATCGTCGTTCTGCTCGTTGCTACCGTGGTCCTATCGTTCCTGCTAACCGGAGCAAAAAAAGCATCGCAGGCGGCACAACGTGAATTGGAAAAGTTCGCTCCGTTCACCGAGGTGCTTGACGCCCATGCGGCGGCCGAAGAAATCCGGCAACAGACAGCTACCTTACTAGCCGCCGCAGAACGTGAAGCAGACGAGATGCGAAACGAGGCCCGCCTAGAGCTTGCCAGTAAAAAAGAGCGCGCGGAATCCATTCTTGCGGCTGCCAATAGTCAGGCCTCGCAGATAGTCGAGGCGGCGTCGAAGCAAGCAGAAACTATCGCTGGGGATGCTTACCGTGCGCTTAAGGAGGCAGACGGCCTTCGGGAGGCGACGAAGGCGATGCAAAACCTCTTCGAAGGCTACGGGGATAAATACCTGAAGCCGACATATAGTCTGCTCGACGAACTAGCTGACCGATATGGATTTGACGAAGCTGGGAAGCAGCTTAAACAGGCCCGAGAAATTACCAAATCTTTGGTTGAAGCAGATCGGGCTGCATCATGCGAATACGTAGAACCGAACCGAAAAGAGACCGCAATTCGTTTTGTCGTCGATGCTTTCAATGGAAAGGTGGACTCGATACTTTCACGTTCCAAATCAGACAATTTCGGGACGCTCGAGCAGCAAATCCGCGATGCATACGCTCTAGTAAACTATAACGGTTCGGCGTTCCGTAACGCGCGAATAAACCCGGAGTTTGTGAACGCCCGTTTGGCAGAGCTGAAATGGGCAAACGCTGTTCATTTGCTCCGTGAGAAGGAAAAAGAGGAGCAACGTAGAATACGAGAACAGATTCGTGAAGAGGAGAAGGCTCAAAGAGAGATTGAACGTGCGCTTAAGGACGCGGCGCGTGACGAAGAAGCACTACTGAAGGCCGTTCAGAAGGTTCAGGCTCAAGCTGACAAGGCCAAAGATGACCAACGGGCAGAATTTGAAGCAAAGCTAGTTGAACTGCAGGTAAAGCTAGCCGAAGCCGAGGCGAAAAATCAACGGGCGTTATCAATGGCTCAACAAACCCGAGCCGGACACGTTTACATCATTTCAAACGTCGGCTCTCTAGGCGAAGAAGTTTTCAAAGTCGGTATGACGCGACGGCTGGAACCGTACGATCGTATCCGAGAGTTAGGCGACGCAAGTGTTCCATTCAGCTTTGACGTTCACGCAATGATCTGGAGCGACGACGCACCAGCGCTGGAACGATCTCTTCACCGGAAATTCCTGTGTGCCCAGATTAACAAGGTTAATCCGCGGAAAGAGTTTTTCGCGATACCGCTATCGGAGATTCGGAAGCACTTGGAAGAAATAGGGGTGACGGCCAGTTGGACGATGACCGCGGATGCAGCTGAATATCGGGAAAGCCTTGCTATATCCAAGCAGCTCAATGAAAACACCGGGGAAGCTCAACAATGGATTCGTGAGCAGCTTGAGCTCACGAACACCGTGATACCATCCACACCTCCGAGCGATTCAGATGCGCTTGTTCAAGTAGCATAAGCGCAAGCCAATTGAAGTCGCGTCAGACGTGGGAGGAGGAAGCATGGTGACGCGGGGCTTTCCGTGCGGAGTTTCCCCGAAGCCAACACCTGCCGGATCATTCGAAAGGCGCTCCTTAGTCGGAACAACTCTGAGTTTTCCTCCTACTACTCGTAGCAGTGACTCGGCACGCTGATGGCGTTCACCGCGGCCCACTCGGGTTGACAGATACCATTTGTGTTTCGGGCGGATTCTGAGTCCGGGGCCTGCGGCCCCCACGCCGTCAAGGATTCCCTCCGGCTCCAGCCGAGGTGTCCCCAAGCTTCCTTCGCCCTCCGCTGCGCTTCGGGCTCTGTGCAGCTCGGGTGATCCCCCTCCCCGGCTTTCGTCCTGGACAGCGATTCCCCCGCTCATTGGCGCGGGCCTAGTTCGTT
>CAZGMU010000154.1:7354-10509 GCA_964526975.1 uncultured Planctomycetaceae bacterium | reverse complement strand
GGAACTCGAACAAAACCGGGGGCTAGCGCCCGCCGGCTAATCCAATCAGCCGGAACGCGCTAGCGTCCGGTTCCCCCATTTCGGTTTTGTTAGAGTTCCTTAGTGTAACGCGTCTCCGCATTATCGGAAACAATTTCCCGCGACGCGGCCAGCCGGTCTTATAATACGCAGATGATTGCCGAGACAATACTTGCCGAGCATTTCCGGCGAAACTGGACTACGCGCGGACGTTGGGAGGCAATGGCGTCTCATCGAGAGCGAGTGATGGCCGCGATAGGCCGCGCGCGGGGCGAATCAGCCAGGTCATTGTGTGTACTTGGTCCGGGAAACGGGAATGATATCGAGCTTGGGCAACTGGCTCGCGACTTCGAGCGCGTCGCGCTCGTGGATTTAGACCAAGAGGCGGTGGAGCGGGCCGTGGCGCGGCTTGGCGCGGATGGATCACGACATGTGGAGCAATACTGCCCCGTGGAACTGACGGGCGTGTTGCCCGAATTAGAGTCGCTCCGGATAAGCAAGCGGCGGTCGGATGCGGAGGTGTCGGCGATCAAACGAGCCATGATGGCGGCGCCGCGGCCAGCGACTGGATCGTTCGACATCGTGGCGTCGACCTGCATTCTGACGCAACTGATCGATGCGGTTTATATGTCGTTGCCGCGCTCGCACCCGCGACTTGCCGAACTGCTCATGACGGTGCGCGATCGGCACTTGCACATGCTGCTCGAGATGTTGAACCCGGGTGGTATGGGGGTATTGGTCACCGACTTTTTCGAGGCTGGAGCGAAAACGCTGATGCCGCTGGGCGAATTGTCGTTGTCGCCATCGGCACAGACCGAGATGCGCCAGCACGACTACTTTGTTGGGGCGGACCCGTTTGAAATTTGCAGCTTCTACCGACGGCTGTGTGAGCCAGGTCCGATGGCCACAGACATCTCCATCGATGGCCCATGGCGCTGGGAAGTCGGAGGGAAAGTGCTTGGCGTATGCGCGGTGACTTTTCGGCGACTGGGATGAGTATGCGAATCTGCCTGGATTCTGGCGAATTCAGCTACGATGGGAGGTCTTGTTTAATCTTCGATGAGCGGGCGGGCCCAGAGGGCGCGGATGTCGTCTTGCAGCATGCGGATTTCCCACTCGACGCGCACTTGCGGCGATTGTTGAGGCAAGGCGCGGAGCGCGGCCAGTCGGGCCTTGGCGACACTGATCTCGGCCTCTTCGCGGCGAAGCTCGACGTCGGATACCGAGCCAGCCTGTAGTTGATTGGCCTTGATCGATTCGGCGTGGTTGGTTTCGAGCGCCTGAATTCGACTTTCGATTGCGGTGACTCGGGGCGAGAGCGAGTTGGCCGTCTTGTTGACGGCTAGTTGTTTGACTTGATCCCGCGCGACTTGGACGCCTGCTCGCAGCTCGTCCATCGTTTCTTTTGTGACGGAACCGGCTGCCGCTTTGTTCTGGCTTTCCGCCACAGCCAGCCGGGCGTTGGCCAGCCCCAGGTTGGCCTCCGCGTATTGCTGCTCGAGCGCCGTCCAATCCGAAGCGGCATCCCCCAAGGCGGAGAACGTCGAAAAACTGGCGGCGACCATTACGCAAGGAACCAGAATGAGCGGGAATGCGATGCGTTTTGTCATGGTATGGGCTTCAAGCAGGAACTTGAGGATTGGGAACGCTTAAGTGTAAGACGCAGGAACGGAAGCGGCCAGTTTACGATTCGTGATGCCCGAAAATCCGACGTGCGGCAGTTCGGGAAATTCCGGCTGGAAGGTCTGTAGCGGCAAGCCGTACGGTCAGCGGTTTTTAACCTTCGCCAACACGGCCGTTACGTTGTCCTTGCCTCCACCATCGAGCGCGAGCTTAATAAGAGCGTCGGCCGCGGACTGGGCATCGGCCGAGTTGTCCAAACACTCGGCGATCTTGGTCTCCTCGACCATATCCGTAAGGCCATCGGAGCAAATGAGCAATTGATCGCCCGGCTTCAACCGCAGGAAGTGAACGTCCGGCCGGGCGTTTTGCGATTCATAGCCCAGGCAGCGGGTAAGCATGTGGCTGAACTTGCCGGCGATCTCCGGCGCTACGCCGCAGGAGATAAATTCCTGCTGAATTGTGTGGTCGACCGAGACGCGGCGCATCGTGCCGTCTCGCCAAAGGAAGGCTGGTGAATCGCCGATTTGAGAAATGACGGCAAAGCCGCTCACCAGATAAGCACAAGTCCAAGTCGTGCCGCTGTCGCCGAAGTTGGGATTGGCCCGATACTCCTCGACGAACGCTTGTTGGAGCAAGTAAACAAAGCCTTCGATCCGCTCGGCCAACTCGTGGGAGTGCATGTCTTCAAGCTTCATGACCCAACTGGTCGCGCGGCCGGCGATGTCCCAGACGCTGCGAATCGCGATCTGGCTGGCAAGCGAGCCACAGCCGGTCCCACCCATGCCGTCGGCGACGGCCATGCCGAACGCTTCATCGGCTGGCAGCGCCAACTCTTCCGTCGGCACGTTGGTGAACAGCAACTGCTGCATGCGCGTGCGGCGGATGACAATGTAATGATCCTGATTTTCGGTGCGACGCAGTCCTTTGTGCGTGGCCGCTCCGAAGTCGAAAGACAAATCCGTGACGCGATTGACAAAATACTTGGCCGCGGCGAGCGCTGGCTTCACATCATCCATTGTTTCCGAGTCATGAACCGACATGGCCGATGCCCTCTCTCGAAATGGCTGATCGATCGCGTAAGGAGAAGCATCGCTGATTATATCGCGGCGTGGGAGGCGTTGCGAGCAAGTGGCGGTAGCGGGGGGCTGGCCGCGTTTTAGCAGGGAGTGGTCGGGGGTGGGACGCCCCGGCTCGCTTGGAGCATCGGAGTAGTAGCAACGTTGCCGGGTTTATCACGGCGGGCAATCATTATCGCGCCACGGCCTGAACTGTAGCGGCGGTTTCCTTAATCACTTCCGCTGCTCGCTCGGCCTGAGCTCGCGAGATATCCAGATGCGTTACTGCACGAAGACGTTGCGGCGCGTTTACATTCATCAGCACGCCCTCGTCGCGGAGCCGCGCCGTGAATGCTGCCGCTGTGCCGAGATCGGGATCGACTTCGTAGATCACGATGTTTGTGTCGACCGAGTCGCCAACCAGCTTGAGGCCCGGGGTGTTGCGAATGGCATCGGCGA
>CAZGMU010000154.1:0-7344 GCA_964526975.1 uncultured Planctomycetaceae bacterium | reverse complement strand
TGATTCGGGCGTGAGCATGGTCTTCGGCCAGACGCTCGATGTGATAATCGAGCGCGTAGAGGGCGGCAGCCGCTACAATGCCAGCCTGCCGCCAACCGCCACCGAGCGCCTTGCGGTGACGGCGGGCTTTGCGAATCAGATCGGCGGGGCCACAAAGGGCCGAGCCGATCGGCGCGCCAAGTCCTTTGGAAAAGCACACGCTGATCGTGTCGAAGTGAGCCGCCCACTCGGCCGCTGAAATACCACTAGCCACCACGGCATTGAACAAGCGAGCGCCGTCGAGATGGCGAGCCAGATTGTTGTCTGCCGCCCAGCCGCAAATTTCCGCAACCGAATCATAGGGCAGCACCCGGCCGGCGCCGCGGTTGTGTGTGTTCTCCAAGCAGACGAGCTTTGTGCCGACGAGGTGGTCGTTGCTGGACGATCTGATTCGCCCCATCAGTTGCTCAACCTGCAAGACGCCGTTGTCACCATCGACCGTTTGCGCGGCGATGCCGAATAGCTGAGCGTACGCGCCCTGTTCGTAGCACACGATGTGGCAATTCGATTCGCAGAGGAACTCGTCACCGGCGTTGCAATGCACGCGTACGCCGAGTTGATTGCCCATCGTGCCTGACGGCACGAAGAGAGCGGCTTCTTTGCCGAGCATATCGGCAACGCGCTCTTCCAAGTGGCGTACCGTGGGATCTTCGCCGAAAACATCGTCGCCCACTTCGGCGGCAGCCATGGCGGTGCGCATCGCGGCTGTGGGGCGTGTTACGGTATCGCTACGCAGGTCGATCGGCGTTTGCATCACGGGTTTTCTTTTTAAGGGTTTCTGACGACAATGGGGAACGGCCGCAACATTATCGCGTTTTATTGTAGGACGGACAATCGTATCCGTCACGAACCAAAAATCTGGCCTGCCACGGACGAAAACAGAACCGACAGACAGGATTGTCTGTCCTACGGAATGAATGGTACTTAATATTCAGAGAATTGATGCACGGCGCGAAGGCGCGGCAGCGGCGATTGCCGAGCTGCGGGCCAAGCTTGCGCCAAGCGGAAACATTGTGAGTGAGGCGGGGCGTCGGAAGACGCTGGAGGTGTTCGGCCGCGAGCTATCGCCGGCCGAGGTGGTGGAGCAGATATGTTCCGAGGTCCGTGCCGAAGGGCTCGCGGCCGTTTTGCGATACTCGGAGAAGCTCGACGGCGCGAAGCTCACTGCCGATACGCTACGCGTGCCGCACGAGGAGCTAGAGGCGGCACACAAGGTAGTCGCTCCGGAGTTTCTGCAGACGATTCGTCGGATTCGCGAAAACATTTTGCGGTTTCAAACCGCGATTTTGCATCGAGATGTCGAAGTAGCGGCGCCACATGGCTGCAAGCTCCGCCAGCGATACGTGCCGCTCGAGCGAGTTGGTGTCTGTGTGCCAGGCGGTGCGGCGGCATATCCTTCGACCGTGCTGATGACCGCCGTGCCGGCGCAGGCGGCGGGTGTGAAGGATGTCGTCGTGGTGTCGCCGCCGACGCCGAACGGTGCGTACAACGAGGGCGTGCTTGCCACGTGTCACGAGCTTGGCATTCGGGAAGTGTATCGAGTCGGCGGAGCCCAGGGCGTGGCGGCGTTGGCGTATGGCGTGGCCGATCTGTGCGGCGGGCCGTTGGTGAAGGTGGACAAGATCGTTGGGCCCGGGAACCAGTTTGTCGCGCTTGCCAAGCGATTTGTGTTTGGAGAAGTGGATATCGACTCGATCGCGGGGCCAAGTGAGGTAGTCGTGATTGCAGATGAATCGTCGCGAGCCGATTTCGTCGCTGCAGACTTAATCGCGCAGGCTGAGCATGCCCCCGGCTCGAGTGCACTGATTACCTGGAGCGAGCCACTCGTTGAAGCGGTCGCCGTTGAGTTAGAAAAACAATTAGCTGTTGCCCCACGTGGCGAGCTTGCCCGGCAGTCGCTCGAGGCCTTCGGTGCACTGATCATTGTTGAGGATGCCGAGGCTGCAGCAGATCTTGCCAACGAGTTTGCCACGGAGCACTTGCATATCGAGTGTGCCGAGCCAGAGGAAATGCTCAGCAGGATCCGCAACGCGGGAGCCGTGTTCCTGGGAGCGTTCAGCCCGGTTGCCTTGGGCGACTACGTTGCCGGGCCGTCGCATGTTTTGCCGACCGGCGCGACCGCAAGATTCGCCAGCGGTCTTTCGTCGAATGACTTTTTACGATCCCATAGTGTTATTCAATTTACCCAAGCCGGCTTGAATGCAGTCGCCGAAGACGCGATGCGATTGGCTGATCGCGAAGGGCTCGCAGCGCATGGGGCGAGTGTTGCTATGCGACGCAATATGAGTAGCTGAATTCGCAAGAATTCGGAAGCTTGGTGATTGGCCGAATTCTTGCGAATTCAGCTACAATGTTAACCCTAAACCCTGATCTCGTAATACCGCATGCCCTCCGTTCGACCCAATATCGCGGAAATGAAAGGCTACACCCCCGGCGAGCAGCCGCAGGGCGTGGAGAAGTTCATCAAGCTGAACACGAATGAGAATCCGTACCAATGCTCGCCGAAGGTGAAGGCGGCCATCGGGCGCGTGGTGCAGGCAGGGTTGCAAAAGTATCCCGATCCGATGGCCACGGCCTTCCGCATCCGCGCGGCCGAACTGCATGGCGTTGAGCCCGATTGGATTCTCTGCGGCAACGGCAGCGACGATATTCTCACGATCGTCACGCGGGCCTTCGTCGGTACGAGCGACATGATTCGCTTCGCCAATCCGAGCTACCTGCTCTACCGCACGCTGGCCGAGATTCAGGGGGCGGCCTGCGATATCATCGATTACAACGCCGACTGGTCGCTGCCAGATGAATTCGCGAAGCCGAACGACTGGGTGCGACTGGCGTTTTTGGCGAACCCTAACAGCCCGTCGGGCACGATGGTGCCGCCGGAAAAGGTGGCCGAGTTGGCCGCGAGCCTCCCTTGCCCTCTCTTGGTGGACGAAGCGTACGTCGATTTCGCCGAGACTAGTTGCACGTCGCTCGTCGCGGGGAACGAGAAGATCATGGTCGCGCGCACGCTCAGCAAGTCGTACGCTTTGGCCGGTCTGCGATTCGGCTATCTGGTCGCGCAGCCGCAAGTAATTCGCGAGCTGTGCAAAGTGAAGGACTCGTACAATTGCGATTCGCTGTCGATTGCCGGCGCGACGGCGGCGATCGATGACGGGGCTTGGCTAGCGGAGGCCCGCGCAGCGATCCTGGCCACCCGTGCCCGTTTGACGTCGGCCCTGCGCGAGATGGAATTCAACGTCGTTGATTCGCAGGCCAACTTCGTGTGGTGTACGCACGCGAACGTCCCCTCCGAGCAACTCTATCGCGGCCTCAAGCAAGCCGGCATCCTCGTCCGCTACATGCTCTATCCCGGCTGGGGCGACGGGCTACGCATCACCGTCGGCACCGACGACCAAATCGACGCCTGCATGGCACAGCTGCGGACTCTGCTCTAAAGAGTTATCCGCAGATAAACGCAGATGAGAGAATGAAGTAACGACAGCGAGCGGCGGGGTTATCCCCGTCGAAACCCGTCGAAATAAACCCGACGGCTCGCTGAGTAATCATCTGTGTTTATCTGCGACATCTGCGGAAAAAAGGACATCAGCAAAACAGCCGCCTTTGCTAGCAGCTGCATTGCCCATTCTTACGCTCAGCCTCCTCTACCAGCACTCCACCGCGCGTAAAACTACACAATCTGCGCAAAGAGTACGCATCGCGCGGCATCTTGTGGGCCGTTTCATGCGCTATGGCCGATTCAATCCATACGGGCCGTACAACCGTTTTGCGCGGCAACTCTGGAATAACCGGAGTGCCGCGTCGGTCCGCGACTGGCGCTCGCCCGTACGGTCGCGAGTCGCGCAACTTTTCTGGGGGCCGTCGTGCGTCAACGATTCAGACCACTTGCGAATGCGGTCGGAGCGGGTTTGCTCCTCGCGACCCTTACCGGCGTATCGTTTGCCATTGAGAATGTGGCCAACGGAAACTCGTTGCGCCAGCCGTCCGCCGAACCAGTCGCGTGGCAAGGCCCGATGCTCGCAGCCCAAATCGTTCCACCTCCTGGGCGCGATGCGATTAACGCACCGCCAGCCGTCAACGTGCCGGGCTCTGTCGAGATCGTTACGCCGTCGTCCACGCCTAAAGGCGGCGACGTTCCCCTGCTCGATGGTAAACTCCCGGCTGAAGATCTCATGCCGCCGGTCGTCAGTGAGGGAGTCATCCAAGAAGGCGAGCATCGCGGCGTTCGTCCCTACGGCGGCGGCCACCCGACCGACTGGTCCTGGGGCTGCGGCGGAAATCCCTATCGCACCGGCCCCGGGCTATGTGACAACTGGAAAGTCGGCCCACGGTGGCACATCACGGTCGATGGGCTTGTGATGCATCGCGATGACACGAATCTCGGTTTGCTCGCTGACCGAATGATCGCCACTGACCAGTCTGTTCCTCCGACCACTCCGATTCTTCCAGGTACGGAGCAAACCGAGCAATTCGGATATGGTCCAGGCGGACGCATATCGTTTACCAGCCAAGTTGGTCGGTGCGCCAACTACGATATTCAAGTGGCCTACGAAGGCATCAACGAGTGGGATTCATCGATTGTATTTCCGGTGCAGCAGGTGCCTGTCACGTTTTACACGGATGAACCGGCGCTTCCAATTCAACCGCCGGCGCCATTTCCGGAAGGATTTGAGCAACGCAGTCTGCATTATCAATCCAACATCAACTCGATTGAGTTGAACTGGATGCCGTACAACGATACCGCGTGGCGGATGACGTTTGGTCCGCGATTCATTCGGGTCAATGAGCAAATCAGTGACGTTGCCGATCAAGATTTCCAGTTCCCGCTGCCGTTTCCTGGCGGCGATCCAGATCAAGGCCAATTCCTGGCCATGGCTGAGACAGATCGTGAAAACATCGTCGACATGGAAAACAATCTCATGGGCTTTCAGGTCGGCCTCTTCCATGACACGATGCAGCTCAACAACCGGTTTGCGATCGAAGGCTTCGTGAACGGCGGTGTGTATTACAACAAGGTGAAATACAGTAACGTTTCGGTCATTCGCACGACTCAATTCGTCGCCGACGATACCAGCACGACTGGCTTCAACGAAACTCGGATAGACACTTCCGTAGCCCGGAACAATGACGGACGCGATTTGGACGAAATCTCCTACCATGCCGAGGCCTCGCTGATGGGCGTTTGCCGGCTAAATAAGTGCTGGGCCCTGCGGGGTGGCTACGAGATGCTGTGGATCAACCAGGTGCATCTGGCGGATTCAGCCTACTTGGGCAACCCGCAGGCGACCACAGATTTGTTCTTGCACGGTTGGCGCTTCGGTGTTGAGTGCCGTCGCTAATGCGATTTTTCGCAGGCTCGTTAATCTATCCAGCCTCGTGTTTGCTTTGAGTTGCTCGACCGGCCGAGACGGCCGGGCTATATAGCCGACCCGTTTCGAGTCGGACAAAGCGCGTCGGCCTATCTCAAAAAATCCTATTGACAGCCCATACTGTACCAGTACACTTAGTACAGCAGTGAGGCGTCGATGGAATTTCAAGTTGATCCGACAACTCGTGTGCCGATTTACCGGCAGCTTATGGACCAGATTCGGCTGGCCGTGGCTCGCGGGCGGCTCAAGCCGGGTAGCCGATTGCCTTCTGTGCGAGTCTTGTCGCGCGAGCTGGTCGTGAATCCGAACACGGTCGCGCGGGTCTATACCGAGCTCGAGCGAGACGGCGTGCTCAACACGCGGCCCGGTTTGGGTGTCTTCGTGGCCGAGCCGCAGGCCGACCTCTCAGCGGCGGCCAGGCGCCAGCGGCTCGCTGAAATCATCGACGCCTTTCTGACCGACGCCGTTCACCTGGGCTTCTCAGCAGACGACGTGCTGGCAGCAGTGGCTAAACGGATACGAGGGTTTCAATTTGTGGATGCGACTTCCGACGACAAGTAAAACTCAATGCGAAGAAATTCAACCACAGAGGACACAGAGAAGACAGAGAAGAGAGGCGAACAAGAAAGAAGTGTCCGCAGATAGACGCAGATGAACTCAGATGGACCAATCCATCCCGTCCTTGATTTGTTTTTCATCTGCGTGAATCTGCGTCCATCTGCGGATAACTCCCCCGATTCTCCGTGCTCTCCGTGTCCTCTGTGGTGAAAAAATTCTTGAGTACGAACGAATGACCACGACCACAAACGCGATCGTAACAGACCGACTAACCAAGCATTACGGCGACCGGCGCGTCGTCGATTCGCTCAACTTGCGAATTCCGCAAGGCAGCGTCTATGGCCTGCTCGGAAGAAATGGTGCCGGCAAGTCGACCGCCATCAAAATGATCATGGGCATGGTCCGCCCAGATAGCGGCCGTGCCACGCTATTAGGCGAAGATGTCGCCACGCTCTCCGAGCCAACGCGGACTCGCATCGCGTATCTGGCCGAGGGGCACCCGTTCTACGGCTGGATGACGATCGGCGAGGCTGTGAAATTCACCTGTTCCTTCTATCCCCGCTGGAACGAGACGCTCGTCGACCAGATCCTCGACCACTTCGAACTTCGTCGCAAGCAGAAGTTCCGCCGACTTTCCTGCGGCCAACGGGCACAAGTTTCTCTCGCACTCGCCGTCGCTCCCGATCCCGAGTTGCTCGTGATGGACGATCCCACGCTCGGCCTCGATACCGTCGTCCGCCGCGACTTCCTCGAATCGCTCATCCAGATCATTCAACGGCAAGGCCGGACCATCCTCTTCAGTTCACATGTGTTGGGCGACGTCGAGCGCGTGGCCGATCGGATCGGTCTGATGGTGGGCGGTGTCCTCCGCGTCGACTGCCGCACCGAAACCTTCCGCGAGTCGGTTCGTAAGCTGGTCCTCGCGTTCGCCGGTTACCCGCCTGAATCGCTGAATATTCCCCGGCTGGTAAGTTCACGCCAGGTCGGTCCCAACCTGGAAATCGTGCTCGTTGGCTACGACGACGAGCAACGCGAAGCGATCGAGGCCCTCAAGCCGCTCTCGATCGAAGTGCAGGATCTCAATTTGGAAGATGCGTTCATCGAATACACCCGCGGCCCACGCCGGTCGCTCCCCCTCTTTGCAACGGAGCTCGCAGATGCTGAAAGCACTCGTGATCAAGGAGCTGCGTGAGTCGGCCGGGATCTTCGCCCTCGCGGCCTGCGCGGCGATCGTCGCCATCGGTGGGCTCATGGGCTATTCGATCGTGCCGATATTGCCCTTCGGCCGGGGAAACGGCATTCCGTTTGTCAGCGACTCGCTCGAGTTCTATTTAAGCGTCACGATTGGCGGTTTGGCACTCGTCCTGGGCCTCAAGCAAAC